>VYDD01000169.1 GCA_009843625.1 Gammaproteobacteria bacterium
TCTACCTGATGCCGCGGGAGCTGGACCAGAAAACCATCTTCATGGCGCACCGAAGCTCCATCCGCCAGGAGTACTCGCGCGACTACTTCGCCTCCCGCATCGGCAACTCCATCCTCGGATCCGGGGGCTTCTCGAGCCGGATCCTGAACCGGGTGCGCACCGAACTCGGCCTGTCCTACAGCGCGGGCTCCTTCTGGACCACGCCCGACGACAACGACGGCATCGTGGGTGCGCTCACGCGAACGAAGAGCGAGTCGACGATCGCCGCGACGCGGGCGATTCTCGAGGTGATGGAGGAGATGCGCAGCTCGCCTCCCGCGCGCGGCGAGGTGGAAGCCGCCGTGGAAGCGGCCAGCAACGGTTTCTGCTTCAACTTCCAGGGAGCGATGCAGGTCGTCTCCCGGCGCGTGCTGCACGATGCCCAGGAGCTGCCGGAAGACTGGCTGGAGCGGTATGTGGCGGGCGTGCAGCGAGTCTCTGCAGCCGACGTGCACAACGTTCTGCGCAGGCATCTGGACCCCGGCCGGATGGTCATACTCATTCTCGGCGATCCGTCCCGGTTCGACCTGCCCGTCGAGACGCTCGGGGAAGTGACGGTCTGGGAAGTGGAGGGAGTTACCGATTCGGTTCGGCCGGTCGGACCGCCCCCCGGTTGAGCCGGGGCCATCCGGGTCCGCCGCCCCCCGAGCTACCTCACGCCGACGTGGATCGCCGCGATCCCGAAGGTCAGCAGTTGCCACCGGACCGTGCGGAATCCCGCGTCCAGCAGTCGCTGGCCCAGGACTTGCGGGCCCGGGAATTCACCGACCGAGGCCGGCAGATAGCTGTACGCCCAGCGGTGCCCCGACACGATCCGGCCGACCGCCGGAAGAATGTGCCGGAAGTACCAGAGATATGCGGCCCGGACGATCGGGTTCGGAGGAGTGGTGAATTCGAGAACGACCAACGGGCTCCCGTCGCGCAGCACCCGGCGCAGTTCCGCCAACCCCAGGTCGAGGTGGGAGAGGTTGCGCACCCCGAAGGCCACCATGGCGCCGTCGAAGGACTCGTCGGCAAAGGGCAGACGTTGCGCGTCCCCGCACAGCGGATGCACGGGCAGACGAACGCTTTTCGTCCCGCCCCGGCGCAGCATCGGTTCCGCGAAGTCCAGCGCCACCACCCTGCCCCGGAAGTCCTGGCGGGTCGCCAGCTCGATGGCCAGGTCGCACGTGCCTGCACAGGCATCCAGGTATCGGGCCGAGTCATGACGGGAATAGTCGAGCGCGCGCACGGCCCGGCGACGCCACCAGCGGTCGACGCTCAGGCTGAGCACCCGGTTGAGAAGGTCGTAGCGTGGCGCGATGCGCGAGAAGATCTCGTGCACCTGGCGCGCGCGATCCTCACCCGACGACGGCTGACCTCCGGAAACGTTCATCATCGATTCTCGTATGGGACGGCGCGAACCTCATCCGGCGGATGTCCTTGAACTACCAGAGCGTCGAAGACGCGGAACTCGTCACCCTCGCCGCCGAGGGTCGGGAGAGCGCCTATCGCGAGCTGCTCTCCAGATATGAACGTCCCGTCTTCTCCCTCATCTACAGGATGGTGAGGAACCGCACCCTCGCCGAAGACCTGGCGCAGGAAGCCTTCATCCGCACCTTCAACGCGATCGATACCTACAATCCGCAATACAAGTTCTCCAGTTGGATCTTCAAGATCGCAAACAACCTGACCATCGATCATCTGCGCAAGCGGCGCGTGCCCACCGTTTCCATGCACGGCGCGCCGGACGCGGTCACTGCGGAGGCCCAGGCGCGCACCAGCCTGGTGGTGCGGTCGCCCGGAGAGAGCCCCGAGGAGTACGTTCAGAACCGCGAGCTCGCCGGCCAGATCGAGGCCGCGATCGGGGAGCTGCGGGACGAGTATCGGGTGGTGGTGTTGCTCCGCCACATCGAGGGACACACCTACGACGAGATCGCGCGCATCATGGATATCCCGCTGGGGACGGTAAAGACCTACCTTCATCGGGCCAGGGCCGAACTCAAGCTTCGGCTCGCGGAGGCATGATTCGATGCGCATGGACGCGAAACTTCCCGCGGGTTCGTGCCGTACGCCGGGAGAACCGATGGACGGCATGGATACTTGGACTCAGGTGACCCCGGATCCCGGAGATCCCGCGAGGATGGCAACGCCACGACAGGCGGAGGCAGGGACAGGCCGCAGATGAATTCGGACCGATCCAGCTACGGCAGGCATCTGGACGATGACGCGATCCAGGGACTGCTCGACGCCGCCGAAGGACGTGCCGACGCGGAGACCAGATCCGCCCGCAGGCATCTGGCGGACTGTCCCGCGTGCCAGGGCCGGGTGGATGCATGGCGGGAGGTCTTCGGCGAGCTCGGCCGGCTGCGGCGGTTCTCCCCTCCCGGCCGGTTCGCCGAGCGGGTCTTGTCGGAGATCGATCTCCCCGGCGAGGCCTCGAGTTCCTCCCGGGCATGGTCGTGGGTTCGGCTGCGGCGCTGGCTGACCGGACGGGCCGCGGACGCTCATCTCTCCGGGAGGCGGCTGCAGGCGCTCGCGGACGGTGCGCTGCCCCGGAAACGCGCCATCCTGGCGAAGGCGCATGTGGCGACGTGCGGGGACTGTGAGACCAGGCTGGCGGGCTGGCGGCGCCTGATCGCCACACTGGAAGCCCTGCCCTCCTTCGCGCCTGCCGCGGGCTTCGCCGAGCGGGTGATGGCGCGCTGGCGGGAGGTGGCCGAAGAAGCCACGGGGCGCGGCCAGGCTGCGCAAAGGTGGCGACTCCTGCCTCGTTCGCCGCGTGGATGGGTGCTCGCGGGAACGCTGACCAGCATGCCGGTTGCGGCATTCGCCGCAGTGGCGGCCTTCCTCTCAACCGTCCCGCAGCTTACCACCGGCGGCCTCGTCACCTATCTGTGGTGGCAGGCTCGCGACGCCCTGTCGGCGTTCGGGAGCTCGCTGCTGGCGGCGGTCATGCAGAGCGGGGCGGCCTTCCGGGCCTATTCGCTCGCAGAATACCTGATCGCGTCGCCCACTACCGCGGTCGCCGCCGCGGCAGGCTTCACCACCCTGATGCTCAGTTCCATCTGGGTTCTTCACCGCAACATCGGCTTCCCCCGTTTCGCGCTTCGCCATGTTTACAACTGACCCCTCCCGCTCCGCCGGCCTGAATCCGCTGTTCGGCGCGGTGCTCGCGCTCTCGGCGGCGGGTGCGGCGCAGCCCGCCGGCGCTCAGGAGCGGCAGGTGGTATCGAACCGCGTGACCGTGTCGGACGCGGACGCAACCCTGTCACTCGAGTTCGATTCCGGCCCGGCCCTCGAGATCTCCTTTCAGAACGGCGAAATCCGCGTCGACGGCGCGGAGGTAGGCAGCTACCAGGCCGGCGGGGAGCTCGCTGCCTCATGGCGGTCCCTGCTCTCCGAAGTCGTTCCGCTGGATGGCAGCCCTCTCGCCGAAGCCCTGCTCGCGTGGGAGCCCGGCGGACAGTTGAGT
>VYDD01000267.1 GCA_009843625.1 Gammaproteobacteria bacterium
CGAGCCTGCGGGTGGCGCTGACCCTGCTGCCGGGGATGGCGGCACGCTTCGTGGACCGGGCACGCGCGCCGGCCCGGCCCGAACGAGCCCGGGCGCAGCGCCGGCGGGGGATGCTGGCGAGAATCGGGCGGGCGGTCCTTTGGGTGGTGGCGCTGCCCTTCCGGCTGATCGCGGGCGCCTTCGCGCTGGGGCGCGCGCTGGTGGGCTTCTGGTGGACTGGACTTGCCGGGGCGTGCAGCCGCCTGTTCGGGCCGCTGCTCGCCGCCTTCGACCGCGGGTTCCAGCGCTTTGCCGACCGCTATCATCGGCTCCTGGAATACTCGCTCGATCACCGCGGGCGGGTGATGGCGGTCTCCGCCGCCGCGCTGGCCGCCACGCTGGCGCTCGTGCTGGCCCTCGATCGGGATCTGCTGCCCGACGTCGACCAGGGCGGGTTTCGGGTGCGCCTCGAGCTGCCGGAGGGAACGGGTCTGGCGGCGACGGCCCTAGCGGTGGAGGAGATCGAACGGGCACTTCGCGAGGATCCCGGCGTCGAGACCGTCTTCTCCCGCGTGGGCGAGGACGTGCGCTCCTACATGGAGAGCGAGGAGACCTCGGGCGCGCATACGGGCAACCTTGAGGTGCGCCTCCACCCGGGGATCGCCACGGACGACGTGCTGGACCGGGTGCGCGCGGTCGAGGCCCGTTTCCCACCGGGGACGCTCGCCTTCGAGGCCGGCCAGGCGACCGCCCTGGGCACGGTACTGGGCGGCGCCGACGCCGATATCGCGGTGCGCATCCGCGGCGAGAACCTCGAGGAGAGCTACGCCTACGCGGAGACGGTTCGCGAAGAGCTGGCGACGCTGCCGGAGATCGGCAACGTGCGCGTGGGCACCGGCCGCGGTCAGCCCCAGGTCCAGATCGAGATCCTGCGCGACGTGGCCGCGCGCCACAACGTGGATCCGCGCCTCATCGCCGAGGAGATCGAGCGGGCGATGCGCGGCGACCGGGCCACCGAGTACGTCGACTTCGACCGCAAGATCGACGTGGTGGTGAGGCTGCCCGACGAGCTGCGCTTCTCCGCCGAGACGCTCGAAACCCTGGTGGTGCGCGGCGTGCCGCTGCGCGAGCTGGTCAGCGTGCGCGAAGCGGTCGGCCCGGCGGAGATCCACCGCGAGGACCAGGGGCGCGTGGTCACCGTCTACGCCGACGTGATCTCCGGCGGCCTGAGCGGCGCGATCGCCACGGTGGAGAACGAGTTGACCGCGCTTCCACCCCCCTTCAACGTGCGCGTCGACGTCGGCGGGGAAAACGAGGAGATGCGCCGCTCGTTCCGCGATCTCGCCTTTGCGTTTGCGCTCGCGCTGGTGCTCGTCTACATGATACTGGCGGCACAGTTCGAGTCATTCAGACACCCCGTGATCATTCTCATTTCGGTCCCGCTCGCGCTCTCCGGCGCCGTGCTGGCGCTGGCGCTCTCCGGCCAGAGCCTGAACACCATGAGCCTGATCGGGGTCGTCATCCTGGTGGGCATCGTGGTCAACGACGCGATTGTGAAAGTGGAGTTCATCAACCAGGCGCGCGCCCGGGGCGCCGCGCTGCGGGACGCGATCCTGGAGGCCGGCAGGGTGCGCCTGCGACCCATTGTGATGACCACTGTGACCACCGTCTGCGGGCTGACGCCGCTGGCGCTGGGCATCGGGCGCGGGGCCGACCTGCGCGCCCCGCTCGCCATCGCGGTGATCGGGGGACTGGTGGTGGCCACCGCGCTCACCCTCATCGTCGTGCCCGTGGTGTACTCCGTGGTCGAGAGCGGCCACGCCCGCTTGCGGAGGAGGGCTCGCGCGCCGCGCCCGGCGCAGGTGGCAGAGGTGCTCCCGTGAGCGCGGCCGGCGCTCCCGGCCAGGCCGGGATGGCACTCTCGCCGGCCGTGGAGGTGCGGCGATGATCGGCGGGAGCATCCGGCGCCCGGTGGCGGTGGCCATGGGCTGCCTCGCGGTCGCCCTCATGGGGGCCAGCGCCTGGCGCAATATCCCCATCGGGCTGCTGCCGGACACCCGTCTGCCCCGGCTGAACGTGCGCGCGGAATGGCCCGGCGCCTCTCCTGAAACGGTGGAAGCCTTCCTCACCTCCCCCATCGAGGCGGCGGTCCAGCAGGTCAAGGGGGTGGAGAAGGTCATCTCCCTGTCCAGCGAAGTACAGGGGACCGGAACGGCCGGCATCGAGGTGCAGTTCAGTCGCGACACGGACATGGACTTCGCCCGGCTCGACCTCTCCGAGCGGCTGTCGGCCCTCGAGGAGGAGTTGCCCCCCGCCGTGCGGCGCATTCTCGTCGAGCCGTACGTCCCGCCCGAGTTCGAATCCCGCGCCCAACGCGGGTTCCTGCGCTACACCTACACCGGCCCCTATACGCTCGAAGCGCTCCGGGCCGACCTCGACGACCGCGTGGTACCGGATCTCTCGCAGATCGAGGGCGTCGCGCTGGTGGAGGCGAGCGGCGGGCGCGAGCGCCTGATCGAAATCGAACTGAACGAGGACCGGGTCAGCTCGCTCGGGCTCACGCCGGGCGTGGTGAGCGTACGCATCAACGATCTGGACCTGGTGCGGGAGGCGGGCGCCGTCCGCACGGGCGACCAGGAATGGTCGGTGACCATCCAGAACCGCGTCGCGCGCGCCGAGGAGATCCGGGGCACCGTGCTGCTCGAGAACCGGGGTGCACTGGTGCGCGTCTCCGACGTGGCGGATGTGCGCGACAGCTACGAGGAACCCCGAATCTACAACCGCATCGACGGCCGGCCCTCGGTCTCATTCACGGTGATCCGCGAGATCGGCGCCAACACGGTGAGCGCGGCGGATGCGGTGAAGGCGCGGCTGGCGCAACTGGAACGCGCGGGGCTGGCGGGGACGAGCATGATCCTCAACTACGACGAGAGCGAAGACATCAAGGAGCAGTTAACCGATCTCCGCTCGCGGGCCCTCGTCTCCGCCTTCGTCATCTTCGCGGTCCTGCTTCTCTTCCTGCGCTCGTTCCGCTCCGCGGGGGTCGTCTTCATGACGATCGCGTTCTCGGTGCTGATCTCGCTGAACCTGATCTACTTCGGGGGCATGACCCTGAACCTGCTCACGCTCATGGGGCTGGCGATGGGGTTCGGCCTGATCGTGGACAACGCCATCGTGGTCCTGGAGAGCGTGTTCCGCCGCTGGCAGGCGGGGCGGGACGCCGTGGATGCGGCGACCGAGGGCACCAGGCAGGTGATGCTGCCCATCCTCACCTCCACCGCGACCACCCTCATCGTCTTCGTGCCCTTCGTGTACCTGCAGGGGGAGCTGCGGGTGTTCTACGTGCCGCTGGCGATCGTGGTGGCGCTGACGCTGGGGGCGTCGCTGCTGGTGGCGTTCACCTTCATTCCGGCACTGGCCGCGCGCGTCCTGCCGCGGGTGCGCAGGGACGAAGCGGCGACCGATCCGGCCCCTGGCAGACGGCCCGCC
>VYDD01000407.1 GCA_009843625.1 Gammaproteobacteria bacterium
GGGGGCGGCGCTCCTCGACGTCGCGCTGGCTTCGGATGCCTCCGGCCGGGAGGTGGTGGACGGCGGGCTGGTCGCGACCCGTCCCGTATACGGGGGGAAGGCGTTCGCGCGCGTCGGCTTCGACGCCAGCCCGGCGGTGGTGTCGCTCCGTCCACATGTGTTCCCCCCGGGCACCCGCGCCGCGGCCGGCCGGGTGGAGGTCTTCACCCCGGCCGGAGGAGCGCCGGCGGGAGGGAGGGCGGTGGACTTCCGGGCCGCCTCGGGTGGAAGCGTCGACGTGGCGGAGGCGGAGATCGTGGTGTCGGGCGGCCGCGGCCTGCGCGGACCGGAGAACTGGGGCGTGATAGAGGACGTGCGCGACGCGCTGGGGCCGACCGCCGCCCTGGGCGCCTCGCGCGCGGTGGTGGACGCCGGGTGGCGCCCGCACGGCGAACAGGTGGGGCAGACCGGCAAGACCATTGCGCCCAAGCTCTATTTCGCGCTCGCCATCTCCGGGGCGATCCAGCACCTGGCCGGGATGCGAACCGCGCGCACCATCGTCGCAGTGAACAAGGACGCCGACGCGCCCATCTTCAACGTCGCCGACTACGGCATTGTCGGGGATGTGTTCGAGGTGGCCCCGGTGTTGGCCGCGGAGATCCGGCGGCTGAAGAGCGCGGGCGGGTAGGGATCCGACCGGATACGCTACCGCAGCACCGGCTTGTCCAGGGAATCCCAGCCGTAGGCCCGCTCGACCCGCTCCAGCACCTCGCGGTAGAGGCCGCCTCCGCCGGAGGAGTTGGTCATGACCACTACCCCGTACCCCTTGGCCTTGTGGGCCGTCAGGTAGCACACGAAGCCCCAGTTGCCTCCGGAGTGGCTGAAGTACCAGCCCTGGCCGCGCTGTTCGATGTGGAAGCCGACGGCATACGAACCCACGCCCACCGGGCTGAGCATTTCCTGCGCGCTCGCGCGTGACAGCACCCGGTCCGGGTCGCCGCGGACCGCCTTCTGCACCTCGATCGCGAAGCGCGCAAGGTCGGTGGGCGTGGTCCACAGCCCGGCCGCGGCCAGCGCGGCGTACGCGTGCCACTTCTCGACTCCCATGGGTAGCCCGTCGCCCCGGTGGCCGCGCGCGGCGTTCGCGTCGAGCGCTGCGGGAAGGGGATGCTCGAACGTGCTCCGCGTCATCCCCGCCGGTTCCAGGACGGTCCTGCGCAATAGGTCGGCGAAGGGTTCGTCGCGCGCATCGGTGAGGGCCAGTTGCATGATGGTGGTGCCGCCGCCGGAGTAGTGCATGGCGGTGAGGGGCGGCCGCACCAGCTCGACGGGTCCCACATTGGAGGGCGCCTGTCCCTCGAAGATCTGCACCGGGGTGGGGCGGGGAGCGTCCGGCGCGTAGCCGGGGAACCCGTGCCCGTCGCCCAGCCCGGCGGTGTGGCTGAAGAGCAGCCGCGGCGTAACGGGCTGCTCGTCCGTGAAGCCCCTGCCCGGGAGGGACCACGAACGCAGGACCCGGTTGATGTCGTCGTCCAGCGAAAACAGGCCCTCCTGGACGGCGCTCAGCGCCGCCATGGCGGTCACCGGCTTCGAGATGGAGGCGGCCTGGAAGAGGGTTTCGGTGTCCACCCGGGCGCCGGTCACCACATCCGCAACTCCATACGCCTTCGCCCAGTGCACCTCGAAGTCGCGGATGACGGCAACGCTCATTCCGGGCACGCCGAACCGCTCCATCACCTCCGGCAGCGTAAGGACATCCAGCCCCTGTCGGCTGGGGCTCTGAACGCCCTCGATGAGGGCCATGTAGTCTGCGGCGGAGTCCTGTGCGGCGAGGGGGGCCGCGGTCAACAGCGTCGCAAGGAAGGCGAGAGGGACCTTGCCGGGATTCATGATGGCGTCCTCCTGGATCGTGCCGCCCTTTCGGTTCGCCGGCGTGCCCGCGCGGCGCGGCGCCGAGCCCGGTCGCCCGCCCTGGTTGGCGGGGCCAGGCGCACGACGGCAATGCCCGCCAAGATGACGCCCGCCCCGAGCACCTGCAACGCGCGCGGCGTCTCGCCGATCCAGAGCCAGGCCGTGAGCAGCGCGGCCACCGGCACCAGGTTGGAGTATACGGCGGTCCGGCTGCTGCCGAGCCGCCGCACGCCCCTGTACCAGATGAAGTATGCAAGCCCGATCGCCAGCACCCCGGCGTAGGCGATGCCCAGCCACGCGCCCGCCGAGAGCGACCCCAGATCGGTGCGCATCAGGCCCGGCAAACCCATCAGAACGATCGCGGGCGTCCCCAGCCAGAGGGTCCAGGCGGTCATCTCGAGCGCTCCGTTGCGTCGCACTGCCCGGCGTCCCAGCACCGTGTAGAGTGCCCAGACCACCGCGGAGGCCAGCATGAACAGGTCTCCCCGCAGGGTCACGCCTCCGAGGGCCATCCCCGCGGATCCTCCAAGAATGACGAGCGTCAATCCCGACATCGTGATGCCGACTCCGCCCAGAATCACCCAGCTGAAGCGCTCGTGGCCCAGCGCCGGGGAGAGGACTGCGATCCACATCGGGACTGTCGCCAGCATGAGCGAGGCGTTGCCGGCGAGCGTCAGCGAGAGCCCGAAGATGAAGAAGACCTGGTATGCGACGTGTCCGAAGAGCGAGAGCCACGCGACTCTGGGCCAGTCCCCGGGGCGCGGCAGCACGCGCCGTCCCTGCGCGCGCAGGAGAACCCACACCGTAAGTGCCGCGAAGGGGAAGCGAAGCGCGTTGAAGGCCAGCGGCTCGACCTCCTGCAGCACCACCTTGACCACCGAGAAGTTCACCCCCCAGATGACCACGAGGGCCAGGAGGTCGAGTTCGCTTGTGGGGGTGCGGGCCAGCCGCGGCGCGCGCGCCGGCGAGGCCCTCATCGGCCGGTTGCGGTCTCGCCCGAAAGCAGGCCCGGGCCGCCGAACAGCAGCACGTCGACCTCCTCCCCCTCGGCGATGCGCTGCACCCCCTCGGGAATGACGGCCAGCCCGTCGGCGCGTCCCGTGGGCGCGACCAGCGCGGAACTCTGATGGCCGGAAAGCACCACGGTCCATCCACCTTTCGAGGCGGGTAGCAGACGCACGCGCGGATAGACCGCGAGCCCCCTGGGGCCGCCCATGGGCACTCCAGCGCGTGCCCGCACGACGGGAGGGAAGGGATGGCGGTGCCCCGCAAGCGCGCTGATGAAGGGCCGCGCCAGGAGGTGGAAGGTGACAAAGGCCGACGCCGGATTGCCCGGCAGCCCGAACACCGGAACCGGTGCCCGCCCCTCCACGGGCAGGTGCCCGAAGCCGACCGGGCTGCCCGGTCGGATGCGCGCGCGCCAGAAGTCGGGCTGGTACCCGAGTTCGTCGAGCACCCTCTTGAAGAGGTCGCCCTCGCCCATCGACGCGCCCCCGATGGTGATCAGCAGATCCGCCTGCGCGGCGCCCCGCAACAGGTGTTCGCTCACGCTCTCTTCGGTG
>VYDD01000418.1 GCA_009843625.1 Gammaproteobacteria bacterium
AAGTCCACTTCGGCCGATCGTTCCAACAGCCCGAACCGCCGATCAGGGCTCGCTCAAGCGGAAGACGTACAGGGCGTTGTGCCCCTGCGGGCTCACAAGCTCGGGCGTGAGGAAGGTGGGGATTCGCCATGGGCTCCCGCCACCTCTGGCCGTCGCCACCGCCAGGTACTGAACACCGTCCACCTCGTAGGAGATCGGGTAGCCCATGACCGAGGTGCCAAGCCGGCTCTTCCAGAGGACCTTTCCTGTCTCGACATCATAGGCGCGAATCCAACGGTCGAAGTCGCCGGCGAAGACGAGTCCGCCCGCCGTGGTGAGGGCGCCGGTCAGGAAGGGGGCGCGTTGCTCCACGCTCCACACCTCCTCTAGGGTCAGGACGTCGTACGCTGCCAGCTTGCCGAAGCGCCCGTCTGTTCCCGGCATTTCCATCCAGACCCGGTCACCCTGGTTGCCGCCGGAGCCCACTTCGAGCACGGTCTCTCGCCCGGCGATTTCCATGCAACTCTGACTCAGCGGGGTGACCAGCAGACGCGTCTGGGGATGGTAGCCGGCTGCCGGCCAGTTGTGTCCGCCGGCGGTCGACGGGCAGACCGAGACCCACTCTGCCACCTTGGCGTTTGCGATGTCCGCGCGGTAGCGGACCGCGCCCGTCTTGGCGTCAACGTCCAGGATGTTCTGGAACACCGTTTCTGTGTGTCCCAGAAAGGCGCCGTCGCGCCGGTCCAGCTTCCAGAGGATCCCGTGCTTGCCGATCGAGAGCACGGTCGGCCGGCCCTCGATGTCGACCAGCACCCGCTCGAAGGCCTCGTCCATGTCCAGCGATTCGCCGGGCACGTGTGCGAAGTGCCAGTCGATGCGCCCGGTCTCGAGGTCGAGTGCAAGGGTCGAATTCGCGTACAAGGTCGCTTCGTCCGTGCTCAGGCCCCGGCTGGCGGCGACCCATGGCTTGGCCTGCGCGGTGCCGAAGTAGACCAGCCCAAGTTCCGGATCCCAGCTGCCCGTCATCCACACATCCCCGCCGCCGCGGAGCTCGAGCGGGAGGTCGCCCCAGGTATCGCCGCCCGGCTCCCCCGGCCGGGCGATCGTGAAGGTGCGCCACAGCTCGCGCCCCGTGCGCGCATCGTGGGCGGTGATGAAGCAGCTGTCCTCGTAGAAACGGCCGCACCCGTTGATTCCGTTGATCACCCTGCCGTCTGCGACGATGGGGCCGGTGGAGTTCGTATAGCCCTTCTCGTGGTCTGCGATCCGGGTCTCCCAGCGGACCGCGCCGGTAGGCGCGTCGAGGGCGACCATATACGCGTCCGCCGTGGCGACGAAGATCAGGTCTTCCCAGATGGCCAGTGTTCTGAGCGCGCTCTGTCCTCCGCCCTCCGGCAGCCGCCGGCGGTACTCCCAGAGCGGCGTGCCGTCCTTGGCGTCCAACGCTTGCACGACGTTTCCCGGATTGCTCAGGAAAAGGACGCCGTCGCGCACCAAGGGCGCCTGCTGACTCCGCCCGTCCTCCATGCCCCAGCTCCAGGCCAGTTGAAGCCGGTGGACGTTGGCGGAGTTGAATTGGGAGAGAGGGCTGTAACCCCACGAGCCTGGGTTCCCGCGCCAATGCAGCCAGTCCCCGTCGGGAGGATCGGCGAGCTCGGCGTCCGTGGGCGGATTGAAACTGCCGAGCGAACGATACCTCCGCGTGACGCCTGTTGGGCCCTCGAGAACCTCGCCGACCTCCAGTGGTGGCCTGTCAACCCCGTGCGGTGACGGCCCGGTGCCGGGGCGACCTGGAACCGGAGGGATGACGTCGGCTCTCGAATCGTTCGCCTGTATGGTCGGTTTGATCGCGGCGACCGTGCCCTGCGGGCCAGCTGGTTGCTGTCTCGCGGCGCCCGCCGGTCGCGTGGCCGCTCGAGCTGGATCGCCCGCGAACGTCCGCCCTTCCGACGAGAAGGTCAGCGGTGTCGTGCCGGGAGGGACTCCGTTCTCCCTGAGCATATACGCCACGACCGCGGTGTATTCCTCGTCGCTTAGCCCGGCCGGCTTCTGCACCGGCATCGTCGCGCGGGTGTAATCCAGCAGTTCGGCGACCGGAACGTCCGCCCATTGGGCCAGGAAGTTCGGACCGGCTAGCTCGGGAGCTTCGAAACGCCCCCGGAGGCTCTCAAGGTGGCACTCCGAGCACGCCGCCCTATAGACCGCGAGGCCGACTTGGGCCTGCTCAGCCGTGTAGGCAGCTTGATGGCCTGACGCAGTGTCTTGGGCGCTCGCCTGCAGCAGCGGCGCAACGACCGCGATCGCGGCGAGGAGCCTGCGGGCGCTTGCGAACGCAGCCATTGTGTCTCCCCGCCGTCTCCGGCAGGATTATAGCGTTGCCGATTTCGCTCCCCGTCCGAGGCATGTCGGCCGTGCAGCAAACCGGATCCTGGAAATCAACGCAACTGGCGGACAGCTGGCGCAGCAGCCGACAGTCAAAGCGCGGAAACTGGAATCGCAGTGTCCGATTCCGTGAGCGGCAGCGATTCGTTCGAGAGGCAGATGACGCCGCCTTGTCCCACACGGCGATCAGATTTCCTCAGAGTCACGAGATTCCGGGCATGATTCCTATGGGGAGACGCGGTCTTCTTGAACTCCAGCGGATAGATTGTGCCGTCTCTCACGATCAGCAGATCGATCTCTTTCCCATCCCGATCCCGGTAGTAGTAGTACGGCGCCGATCGCCCATTGTGATGGCAGCTCTTCAGCAGTTCGTTGAGAATCCATGATTCCAAGATCGGACCGGACATGGATCCTGCCTCTAGCGTCTCGGGGCTGGACCATCCGCAGAGGTATGAGCACAGGCCTGTATCCACGAAATACAACTTCGGTCGCTTTACAAGCCTCTTCGTGAGATTTGAGTGGAATGGCTCAAGCAGGTAGACCATCCCGGAAGTCTGCAGGATGGAAAGCCAGCTCTTCGCGGTGTTCGGAGAAACGTCAGCATCTCGAGCTAGGTCCGACAGATTCAATAGCTGCCCCGATCGGGACGCGGCCGATCTGACGAACCGCAAAAGCGATGTCTCGTCGCCGACGCGAGCCAGATCCCGGATGTCTCTTTGGAAGTAAGTCTGCAGGTAGGAGTCATAGAACAATTCCCAGTCCATTTGGTCGTCTAGGGCGATTGCGGGAAAGTCGCCGCGCCAGACGAGTCGATAGAGCTCTTTGAGGCCCAGAGAGCCTCCCGTCTCGAGCCTCGCGCGCACGGCGGAGGGAACTGGCAGGAATGGGGACGAGGCATCCGCGCCCATGCGTTCGCGTCTCGAAAGTCCATAGAGCTGCACAATGCCAACCCTACCCGCCAAGGTTTCGGATATCCCGCGCATTAGGTGGAATTGCTGCGAGCCGGTGAGCCAGAACTGCCCGGGAGTGCGGACTCTGTCGACGGCCATCGTGAGGAAAGGGAACAGTTCG
>VYDD01000009.1:0-3188 GCA_009843625.1 Gammaproteobacteria bacterium
CCCCCCCCCCCCCCCCCCCCCCCCCCCCCCCCCCCCCCCCCCCCCCCCCCCCAATCGTCTGATGTTGTCGTAGTGTCGTCTGGTTTTGACGTTGCGAGCCGACGCGCGCCTCCGTCACCTTGCCTGGAATGACGTACCGACGGCTGGGCACACGGACCTGCGGATCGCGACCATAAATGAGCCAGCTCCTGGCGTTACGCCAGCCCGTCTTACGTCGGGGCCGACTCCGTCGTGACTGCGGAGACGCCTCCGGCCCATTCCCGGAACCGGCGCTTGAGCAGCTTCGGGTCACGGGCCGCCTCGGCGAGCGTGCAGTCGGCAAGCTGCCGGCCATATCGCTCCAGCGTGCGCCTGCCAATTCCCGCCTGCCTGGCGAGAGCGTCCCACTTGACCTGGCGACGCTGTCGAAACGCCCAGAGGAGCACGGCCCAGTTCAGCAGCATTTTGGGGCCGCACGTGAGGGGGATTCCCTGCCGCCAGTAGCGGCGGAACGAGTCCGCCGAGATGCCCAGGCTGGATGCCAGCTCGGTGACCGACGTCTCGGGCCGGGCGGGGACGTGATGGCCGGGGAGGTTGCAGATGCGCCTGATGGCCTCGGCAACCGACTGGTGCGGCGCACTCGCGTCGAGGATCCGTCGCCCCAGCAGTCGGAGCGGATCGTCATGCCAGGGGGCGATCTCGGTCAGTACGTCGACCAGGCGGTCGTCCACTTCTTCGGCCCACACCACGTGAATCCGCTCGGATTCGATCTCGCGGAGCCGCTGAAGACGGCCGATCGACAGCGGTGTGATCACGATGCACGAGGGGGCGAGGAGTCCTCCGCGGGACACCTTGCGGAGCCACTGCACTTCTGTTTCGGAGCATCGGCCGAGACCGATGATCCCGACGTCCGCGCTGGTGAGGAGCGTGCCGAACTCACGACGGGACGCCGTGGGTTCCAGGGGCACATCCGCGAGCAGCTTCTCGACCGTCTCCCGAAGGGCGCACGTCTCGTGATACAGCGGGATCATGGGGCGCCTTCGAGGATTGGAAAACCGCAGGGCCACATCACGCTCACTATGCGATGGGCCTATACACAATATAACGACCTGGGGTGTGAACCCGTTGTGGCCATACAGCGAGATATTGTGGCGATATCGTGTATTTCACCGGAGAAGGAAGGTTGAACGACATCGACGAACTCAGGCGCAGAAACGAGGCGCTCCAGGAGCGTATCTCCCGGCTGACGGCGGCGATCCTGCGCGTCAGCGCAAGCCTGAACCTCGATACCGTTCTGCAGGAGATCGTGGACAGCGCCCGCGCCCTGACCGGCGCCCGGTACGGGTTCATCATGACCATGGACGACCGGGGACGACTCCAGGAGCTGGTTTCCTCCGGTCTTTCGAAGGAGGAACTCCAGCGGGTGTTGACCTGGCCCGAGGGGCAGCGGCTCTACGAACACCTGCGCAGTCTCTCCAGGCCGCTGAGGGTGGCGGACCTGCCCCGCTACCTCGAGTCACTGGGCCTGACCCCGACCACCTGGCATTCCAGGACCTTGCAGGCGACCCCGATGTACCACCGGGGCCTGCACGTCGGCAGCTTCTTCCTCGACAACAAGGAAGGGGGCCAGGAATTCACCGACGCGGACGAAGAAGCCCTGGTGCTGTTCGCGTCACAGGCGGCCGTGGCCATCGCCAACGCCCGCGCCTATCGGGACGAACACCTGGCCCGGGCCCGGCTGGAGGCGCTGATCGATACTTCACCGGTGGGCGTTGCAGTCCTGGACGCCCGGACGGCCGAGTTCACGGTGTTCAACCGGGAGGCGAGGGCGCTCGGCGAGCGCCTCGGCCCTTCGCTTACGGACGTGCTCGATGGGATGACGTGTCGGTTCAGTGACGGGCGTGTGATCGTCCTGGGCGAATACCCCCTGGCCGAGCAACTCGGCGGGGCCGAGCGGATACGCGCCGAAGAGGTCGAGTTCGTGGTACCGGACGGCCGGAGCGTCAAATTGTTGATCAACTCCGGCCCGGTCCGCGGCAAGGACGGCGAAGTCGAGTCGGTGATTGTCACCGCACAGGATCTGGCGCCGCTGGAGAAGCTGGAGCGCTCGCGCACCGAATTCCTCAGCCTGGTCAGCCACGAGCTGCGGGCTCCGCTCACCTCCATCAAGGGCGCAAGCACGACCCTGCTGACGGCATCCCCCGAGCTGGATCCGGCCGAACAGCGCGAGTTCGCCCGCATCATCGACGAGCAGGCCGACCAAATGCGCGGCCTCATCGGCGATCTTCTGGACACCGGGCGGATCGACTCGGGCACGCTGTCGATCAAACCGGAGTCCACCCAGTTGGGAGCGTTGGTCGACCGCGCGAGGAATACCTTCGTAAGCGGTGGCCGCCGGCACGCCATCCTCATCGACCTCCCGCCCGACCTCCCCCCGGTCATGGCCGATCGCCGGCGCATCGTCCAGGTGCTGAACAACCTGCTGACGAACGCCGCCCGGCACTCGCCGGAGTCGTCGCCCATCCGGGTCGAGGCGGTGCGCGAGGGCGTGCACGTCGCGATCTCCGTATCCGACGAGGGCCGGGGTGTTGACCCGGAGCGGCTGCCTTACCTGTTCAGCAAGCACGCCCGCGGCGACGGGGAGGATGCGGCCGTGCGCCACGGGCTGGGGCTCGCCATCTGCAAGGGGCTGGTGGAGGCGCATGGAGGGCGCATTCGAGCCGAAAGCGCCGGCGTGGGCCGGGGCGCGTGCTTCACCTTCACCGTGCCCATTGCCGAGGAGATGCCACCCGAAGGCGGTCGCGGGGCTACCGCGGGCGACGCCCGGGAAGAGCGCGAGAGCACACGTATTCTCGTCATCGACGATGACCCTCGGACGCTGCGCTTCGTTCGCGATGCCCTCTCGCGAGCCGGCTTCGCGCCGCTGGTGACGGGTGACCCGCTGCACCTGGCACGCCTTATCCAGACCGAGAGGCCCGCACTCGTGCTGCTCGACCTGATGCTTCCCGGCGGGGACGGGATCGAACTGATGGAGCAGCTTCCCGAGCTCTCCGAGCTGCCGGTCATCTTCATCTCCGGCTACGACAGGGACGAGACCATGGCTCGGGCGCTCGAGGTCGGCGCCGCCGACTACATCGTCAAGCCCTTCTCGCCGACGGAGCTCGCGGCGAGGATCCGCGCGGCGCTGCGCGGGCGCGCCGAGGCTGGAC
>VYDD01000009.1:3198-3427 GCA_009843625.1 Gammaproteobacteria bacterium
CCTGGCGGGGCGCGAAGTCGAGCTTACCGCCACCGAGTTCGAACTCCTGCGGGTGCTCTCGCTCAACGCGGGCCGCGTGGTGACTACGGACACCCTGCTGCGCCGGATCTGGAATCGCGGCCGCGGGGGTGATTCCGAGCCGGTGCGCACCTTCGTGAAGAAGCTCCGGCGCAAGCTCGGCGACGACGCGGCGAATCCCGTCTACATCTTTACGGAGCGGGGGATTGGG
>VYDD01000312.1 GCA_009843625.1 Gammaproteobacteria bacterium
AGTAGCTCACCTCCAGGCTGCGCAGGGTCGCGTACCAGAGCATCACGAAGGGGACCGCCGAGGTCAGCAGCTGGCGAACGCTGGCCCCGGTGTCCGGCCCCCAGTAGGGCTTGAGGATGGCGTTCCAGCGGGCGACCTTCTCGCGGTCGGGGGCGGGGGTCATGGGTTGCCTCTTGCGTCGAGCCGGGTCACTCGACGGTAGTCGAGTACGGGCGGGCTGGTGAATGAGGGGGAGGATCGCCGCGCTCAGCGCCGGATCGTCTCTCCGGGAAGCGCCGGTGCGTGCACCGGATCGCGGCGCACCTTCGTCGCCTGCTCGAAGGCGTAGCCCAGGGCGAACAGCCGGCCCTCGCTGAAGGGCCGGCCGAAGAACGAGATCCCGACGGGCAGCCGGTTGCTCGTATAGCCGACCGGCACGATCAGGTCGGGAAGCCCGCTCAGGTTGGCCAGGTTGGTCGCGGACGGCGCAGGATTTGGTGACGAGGAACCCCGGTAGACCCCCGCCTGCCCGGGCCGGGTCGGCGAGGTGGGATAGACGATGGCGTCGAGGTCGTTCGCGTCCAGCAGTCCCTCCAGGTTGGCGCGCACCAGCGGCAGGCCGTGGTCGTACATGGCCCGGTACAGGTAGTCGTCAGGAGTGCCGGTGGTCAGCTCCTGCTCGAAAAGGGTCCAGCGTGTGGGGTTGGGCACGCCGCCCTCGGGCGGGGCAGCGAGGATCTTCGTGGCGCGCTCGATCATCTCCTCCAGCGTGCGCGGATATCCGGGCGCCAGGTCGGCGAGGTACGCCTCGATCTGCGGCTTGAACTCGCGCCAGCGGATGGTCTGGTAGTACTGAGCCTTGGCCTCGAGCAGCCACGGCGGGTAGCGCACGTCCACCACCGTCGCCCCGGCGGCGCGCATGGCGTCGAGCCCCGCCTCGATGATCCAGTCGACCTCGTCGTCGTAGCCCAGAAAGTCGCGCGCGACGCCGATGCGTGCGCCATCCAGCGCGTCCGCGTCCAGGAATGCGGTGTAGTCGGTCTCGTAGCGCCCCTCGCTGGCCAGCGTCGCTTCGTCGGCGGGGTCCACGCCCACCATCACGTTCATCATCGCCGCGACGTCGTAGACGTGGCGGGCCATCGGACCGGCCGTGTCGAAGGAGAGCGCGAGCGGCACGATGCCGTCCCGGCTGAGCAGCCCGTGCGTGGGCTTGAGCCCGGCGATGCCGTTGGCGGTGGAGGGGCCGCGCACGGATCCTCCGGTGTCGGTGCCGATCCCCAGCTGGCCGTAGGAGGCGGCGATGGCCACGCCGGTCCCGCCGGAGGAACCGGACGGGTTGCGGGTAAGGTCGTGCGGGTTCCGCATGGGCCCGTCGATGGAGCTGAGCTGCACTCCCGACGCGAACTCGCTCATGTTGAGCTTGGCCAGGATGATGGCTCCCGCCTCCCGGAGTTTGCGCACGATGAAGGCGTCGTCGGGCGGCACCGAACCCTTCAGCAGGAGCGACCCCGCGGTCGTGGGCATGTCGCCGGTGTCGACGTTGTCCTTGAGCAACACCGGGATGCCGTGCAGCAGCGAGCGGGGGCCCCGGGTGCGTCGTTCCTCGTCCAGGGCCCGTGCCCTCTCGAGCGCCTGCGGGTTGAGCGTCAGGACGGCGTTCAGCATCGGCCCCTGGTCGTCGTAGGCCTCAATGCGCGCCAGGTAGAGTTCGACCAGCCCCTCCGCGGTGAGCGAGCCCGCGTCGAAAGCCGCGTTGATGTCCGCGATGGTGGCTTCGGAAAGCGGGAGGGACTGGGCTTCCGCCGCGGCGGGCAGAACGGTGGCGGCCAGCCAGACGACGAGCGCGCGGCGGATCGAGATGCGATTCATGGGCTTCAGCGGCCGTGTCGGAAGAAGCGATCGGAAATGGTCAGCAGCAACGGCGTGCCCACGGTCATCGTCAGGATGCCGCCGATGCGGAGGCCTTTGCTGTCATACTGCGGATCCTCCCCGTGCATCAGCATCACGTATCCCGCGGTGGTCGAGATCAGCCCGGCCATCGCGACGTGAAAGAAGCGCCCACGCGATCGCCTCGTGCTCCCGGAGCGCGTCGCCGCCAGGCTCCCCGCGGCGCCGGGCAGGCTCAGCGCGAACACGCCGGTCGCCATCGTCGTCAGAGCCCCGCACTGGGTGTCGAACTGCGTGCCATGGTCGGTGGATACGGTCCCCACGCACTGCTTCAGGGTCAGGTACCCGAGCCCCACGCCCAGCGCGTTGGCCAGAACCGTGCTCCCGAAGACCTTGGCCGACGGGTGCGACTCCTCTTCCAGCGACCAGTCCCAGCCTCGCCTGGAAGAGGTGCGAAACGGGTTTTGCCGCTCTGGAAGGCTTGGAAGCCGCGACTCGACCAGGAGGGCGCCGCGCGCGCCGCGGTCGCCGTAGCGGATAACCGCCTCAAGGGGCGAGAGGACCTCAACACGTTCGATATCGTCCAGGGAGAGACTCGAGTAGATCTGCCCGGGATCCGCCACCGCCACCCCGTCCAGGTACACTGCGATCTCGTCGCACTCGCCGGCTCCGCTGCCCCGATACTCCACGCACAGCCGGCCACCGCCCCTGGCGCCGCCGCGCACGCGTATGCCGGACATGCCGCCGCGCAGCAGATCCCCCAGGTGCTGGCCGGTGCGCGCGGCCTGCTCGATCTCCTCCACCGGGATCTCGTTGACGCTGAATCCGGAACTGATGCGGCGGCGCTCGACCTCGGTGAGTGCTTCGACGACGAGGGGCTGAAACTGGATGGCGCGCGGCGACATGAACGCCTCGATCCTCAGGTCCCTTCCCGCCTCGACACCCACATGCTGCGCGTACTCGCCGTAGGCGATGTGCTCCATGACCACCACGCGCTCGCCCACGGGGACATCGTCGATGAGAAAGGTCCCGTTCGCCCCGGATATCTCCTGCAGCACTCCGTCCGGCACCGAGATGCGGACCATCACTCCCGCGACCGGCTGGAAAGTGTCCTGGTCGACGATGCGGCCGAAAACGCTGCCCGTGCCCTGCGCCGCTTCGGCATCCTGGGCGTAGGCCGGCGCCGGCAGCAGCAGTGGGAGGACCGCGAGCGCGCTCCGGAGCCACCGCACGGTTGGTTTCACGTCCTCTCCCGTTGTCTATGGCGGCGGAATCCGCCGCCGGGGAATGTAGGGCCCCTGCCCGTCGCTCAAAAGATGTTGGCCTCGACGGGGATGTCCTCCCCGAAACGACCGTGGCGGAAGGCGGTCACGTCGACGGTGTGCGCCTCGCCGTCCGCGATCAGCTCCGACACCGCGAGCCCGGTGGCCGGGGCGTGCATGATCCCGTGCCCGGAGAAGCCGCACGCGTCGATCCATCCACGGGCGCCCGGATTGAAACCGATGATCGGGCTGTTGTCCGGGGTGACGCCGTAATAC
>VYDD01000314.1 GCA_009843625.1 Gammaproteobacteria bacterium
CGCATACGGTCCCCCGACCCTGGGCATCGTCGCTCCGAGCCGCGCGAGCACCAGCGCCATGCACATCGCGCCTCCGGCGCTCACCAGCCACCCCAGGATGCTGATGCCCCCGAACGGGGCCAGCGACGCCGGGAGGAGGAAGACGCCCGAGCCGATCATGCTCCCCGCCACCAGCGAGGTGCACATCCAAAGCCCGAGTTTCCGCTTGCCCGTCATGGTCTGAACCTGTCCGCGGCCGGGCGTCCGCACCAGCCGCGCGTACGACTCGGTGAATGTGCGGTTCCCTCCGCCCACGGCCCTGTTGGCGGGCCGGGCCGATTGCTGCGGGGCCGGGACATGGCGTGGCGCCTGATGGCGGCGGGGCTGGCGCGGGACCGCCTCGCGGTGGCATCGTGCACGCGGAGATCATACGGGCGTTCCCGCTCCCGCCAAGCCACCGATGAACAGGAATCCAGGAGTTCCATCCATGCGCGAAGTTCCCGCAACAGCTCGACGTCGCACTGCGGGCGCGGCAATGGCCGCCACCCTCGCGATCACTTGTGTCTCCCTTGCCGTGACCGCGTGCCAAACCGCGGAGGCGCCGGCGCAGGCCAGCACGGCCGGACAGAGCCCCGGGGAGGTGGTCTTCCCCGCCACCAACCGTCCCGACGTGCGCGGCGTCACCGCGGCCGTGTCGGCCGGCCATCCGCTGGCGGCGGCGGCGGGTCACGAGGTGCTGCGCCGGGGCGGCAACGCCATCGACGCGACGATCGCCATGGCGGGGGTGCTGGCCGTGGTGCGTCCGCACATGAACGGCGTCGGTGGTGACGCGTTCATGATCTACTACGAGGCCGAGAGCGGGCGCGTGTATGCGATGAACGGAAGCGGGCGCGCCGGCGCGCTGGCCACGCCGGCCCTCTTCGCCGAACGCGAACTCGACCGGATGCCCGGCAACGGACCTCTCTCGGTGTCGGTGCCCGGCGCCGTGGCCGCCTGGGTGGACGCGCTCGACCGCTTCGGCACCCGGCAAATGGCGGAGCTGCTCGAGCCCGCCATCGGCTACGCCCGCGACGGCTTCCCCGTTTCCACCCGGCTGGCCAGCGACATCGCGGGCTCCTCGCGGTCGCTGAACGACCACGCGCGGGCGCTCTACCTGCCGGGTGGGGCGCCTCCGCCGGTGGGCAGCCTGCTCAAGAACCGCGCGCTGGCCACCACCCTGGAACGCATCGCCCGCGACGGAAGAGACGGGTTCTACACGGGCTTCGTGGCCGACCGCATCGGCGCCTTTCTGGAGGCGGAGGGAGGCTACCTGCGCGCTCCCGATCTGGCGGAACACACTACCACCTGGGTGGAGCCCCTGCGCGGCGACTACGAGGACCACACCATGCTGGTGATGCCGCCCAACACCCAGGGCATCGCCCAGCTGCAGCTTTTCGAGATGGCGAAATCGTTCGACATGAAGGAGCTGGGCCACAATTCGGCGGGGTATCTCCACACCCTCATCGAAATGAAGAAGCTGGCCTTCGCCGACCGCGACCAGTGGGCCGCCGACCCGGAATTCAGCGACATTCCGCTGGATCGCCTGCTCGACCCCGAATACCTGGCCCGCCGTGCGGGCATGGTCGACGCGGGCTCCGCGGCCGAGTCACGCGCGGCGGGCGTGGGCACGGAGATGGCCGCGGGCGGCGGCGGGTCGGCGGACGACTCCGGCGACACCGTCTATCTCACCGCCGTGGACCAGTGGGGCAACGCGGTAAGCTGGATCCAGAGCCTGTTCGCCGGCTTCGGCTCGGGTCTGCTCGAGCCCGAAACGGGGATCGTGCTCCACAACCGGGGCGCCCTGTTCAACCTGCAGGCGGGCCATCCCAACATCATAGCGCCCGGCAAGCGCCCCTATCACACGCTCTCGCCCATGATGGCGCTCCGCGGCGACGGCAGCTTCGCCTTCACCCTGGGCACGCCCGGAGGCGACAGCCAGCCGCAGAGCCTGATCCAGATCGTCAACAACATGGTGCTCTTCGGGATGACGCCCCAGGCAGCCATCGAAGCGCCCCGCTTCCGCAGCTACAACGGGCTCGGGGTGGCCTTCGAGGATCGCGTCGGCGCGTCGGTTCTGGGGAAACTCGGCGCCCTGGGCCATCAGGTCGAGATCGTGCATGGGTGGACGGCCACCTTCGGGGGCGCCCACATGATCCTCCGGGACCGCGACGGCACCCTTACCGCCGCGTCCGACCCGAGGAGGGAGGCATACGCCATTGCGTACTGAGGAGAACAGCCCATGACCGCCCTGGCGCGCGCCCTGGCCGCGAGCGGAGCCACGCTGGCGCTCCTGGCGGTGGCGCTGGGGGCATTCGGAGCCCATGCCCTGCGCGAACGCCTGGAGGCGCGCGACCTCGAGATCTTCGAGACCGCCGTGCGCTACCAGATG
Source organism: Gammaproteobacteria bacterium (assembly GCA_009843625.1). Lineage (GTDB taxonomy): Bacteria > Gemmatimonadota > Gemmatimonadetes > Longimicrobiales > Gaopeijiaceae > BD2-11. The sequence goes on from VYDD01000314.1 coordinate 2,408, forward strand.
TACCACGCCCTCGCGCTGCTCGGGGTCGCGTGGCTGTCGACCCGGCTGGCCGGCCCGCTGCCGGGCTGGGCGGGATGGCTGATGGTGGCCGGGACCGTGGTCTTTTCGGGCAGCCTCTACATGCTCGTCCTGACCGGACCCCGCTGGCTCGGCGCCGTCACGCCCATCGGCGGCGTGCTGCTCATCGCCGGCTGGCTGCTGCTGGTGCTGGCCATCGTGCGCAGCAGCGTCTGACCCCGGCGGCCAGCCCGTCCCTGCTCCAGGCTGGCCACCGGATTAGCTAAGCTAGGCCAAGCTAGAACACGACCCGCTTCGGTCTCAGCTCCGTGATCCAGATTCCCGAGTTGAGATCCGACGAGTAGATGCGGCCCTTGTGGATCTGGGCTCCCCAGGTCATGGGCCAGTTGGGCACCACCATGTCGCCGTCCCGGGGCACGAAGGCCGCAACCTCCCTGCCCTGCTCATAGAGGTTGCCGCGCAGCTCGCCCGATATGTCGAGAACGCGCAGCCCCGCCTGGTAGTAGCCGAGGTAAAGTCGGTCACCCTCGGCCCAGACGTTGTGCACTCCCGCCTCCGGCACCTCGTACCAGGCCACCTCGACCGGGTTCTCGATGTCGGAGTAGTCCACCACGTGGATGAAGCCGCGCGCTTCGATGGGCCGCTCGGGGTCCCACCCCGGCGGGAAGATCTCGTCGCCGAGATAGAGATAGCGGCCGTGGCGCCACGCCACGTGCGTATTGCCGATCGGGTACTTGAACTGGCTCACGAAGGCGGGCTCGCGCGCGGTGCCCTGATGGGTGCCCGCCCCCACGTCCAGCATGATCACGCCGTCGTTCCAGTAGGAGAGGTAGGCGTAGCCGTCCTGCACGATGACGTCGTGCAGCGTCTTGCCCTGCTTGTCGAGCCCCCCGCGGCCCACCTCGTCCGGGTTGGCGGGATCGGAGATGTCGATGATGTGCATCTCGGAGGTGCCGTTGTGGCAGGCGTAGAC
>VYDD01000338.1 GCA_009843625.1 Gammaproteobacteria bacterium
GCGTACGCACGGCCGGGCTGGTCCAGCTCGTCACCACCGCGCTGAAGCTGTTGCCGCTGGCGGCGATCGGGACGGTCGGATTCCTCTACTTCCAGGCCGACCACTTTCAGCCGTTCAATCCCGCGGGCGAGAGCGCCTTCAGCGCCGTAACGGCTACGGTCGCGCTCACCCTGTGGGCGTTTCTGGGGCTCGAGGCGGGAACCGTCCCCGCGGGCGACGTGCGCGACCCCGCGCGCACCATTCCGAAGGCGACGATCCTGGGGACGTCCATCGCCGCCGTCGTCTACATTGCGTGCACGGCCGCGGTGATGGGCATCATCGCGCCGGGAGAGCTGGCCCTGTCCACGGCGCCGTTCGCCGACGCGGCGGGCTCCATCTGGGGCACCTGGGGCCGCTGGATCATCGGGGCGGGCGCCACCATTTCCTGCTTCGGGGCTCTCAACGGCTGGGTTCTGCTTACCGGCCAGATCCCGCGCGCCGCCGCCCTCGACGGGCTGCTCCCGGCGCGCTTCGCGCACCTGAGCCCGCGAGGCACGCCCGTCGTGGGGATCTTCCTGTCGGCCGTTCTCGCGACGATCCTGATCGCGATGAACTACACCAGGGGCCTGGTGCAGGCCTTCACCTTCCTCATCCTGCTGGCCACCCTGGCGACGCTCCTGCCCTACGTCTTCACGAGCATGACGGGGCTCATGATGGCTCTTCGTGAGCGGTCCAGGTCACGAGTTGGGGGTCGTGCGGCTGCAAGGTCCCTTGCGCGGGCGGTCGTGAGCGTACTGGCGTTCGGATTTTCGCTTTGGGCGGTCGTGGGCGCGGGCGCGGAGACGGTGTTCTGGGGATTCCTGCTGCTGCTGGCCGGAGTACCGGTTTTCGCCGCGATGCGCTGGCGTGGGGGTGAATCGACGCGAGGAAGATCGGCCTCCGGCGATGGGACCGGCGGCGCTGCGTGAGCGAAGGGCGGGGAAGCGCGCGGTGAGCCCGGCACAGCAGGCGGCCGGGCCGGGAAGCGGGTCCACGTCGACGGACGGCTTCGGCGTGGCGAGCATGACGGATCCTCTCCGCCGCGCCGCGATGCGCCGTCCTGGCCGGGCTACCCGCGAAGCCGATCCTGCGCTCTGGAACTATGCGGGGCCGCTGGACGCGGCTCGCCTGGCCCGCCAGTACGACGCGTTCGCGGCGTGTGTCGCCGAGTCGGGGGCGGAGATCGAGTGGATGGATGACACGGACGATGGCCTCTCCGACTCGATCTTCGTCTTCGACCCCTCCTTCATGACCCCCGCGGGCGCGATCCTGCTTCGTCCCGGCAAATCGCTCCGGCGCCCCGAGTTGGCCCTTCACGATACACTCTACCAGCGGCTGGGCGTGCCGGTCATCGGGGGAGTCGAGCCGCCCGGACTCGCCGAAGGCGGAGACCTGCTCTGGATCGACGAAACGATGCTCGCGGCCGCACGCTCGTTCCGCACCAACCAGGCCGGCATCCATCAACTGAAGGGCATCCTGGCGCCCCTCGGCATCAGGGTTCTGACATTCGATCTTCCCGTGTGGAACGGCAGCGCCGCCTGCCTGCACCTCCTGTCGGTGATCAGCCCGCTGGATCGCGATCTGGCGCTGGTCTACCCCCGTCTGCTGCCGGTCGCGCTGCGCCAACTGCTGCGGGACCGGGGCATCCGGTGCCTGGAGGCGAGCGACCAGGAGTTCGAGGCCTCCAACGGACTGAACCTCAACGTGCTCGCGACGGCGCCCCGGAGGTGCATTGCGGTCGGCGGGTTCCCTCACACGGTGCGCTTGATGCGGGACGCCGGCTGCGAAGTGACATGCTTTGAAGCGGATGCGCTCTGCATCCCGTGCGAAGGTGGGCCGACATGCCTTACGCTGCCTCTTTGGCGAAGATAGGGGAACCCCGCCAGCCACCCAGGGCCGATCGTCCGGGGCTCGCGCGGCCCGTGCAACACCCTTCCCGCACTTGCGTATAGGATGGCCGGACGGTTCTTGATCTCTTCCCCCACAGCACCCTACGGAGGCTCAGCCAATGGACTGGGAGGCCCTCGTCGCCCTGGTCGTTCCTTCCCTGTTCATCGTCACGGCGGGAGGCGTACTCATCCTGCGTCCCATTGCAGCCAAACTCGGCACCCTCCTCGACGCGATGGCCCGTGAGAAATCCAGTTCCGCGCTGGAAGAGACCCGGCGCCTGCGCGAGACGGTCGAGACGATGAACGAAAGGCTCTCGCTGCTGGAAGAGCGTCAGGATTTCACCGAACGGCTCATCGAGCCTCGCACGTCCGGCGGCGCCGGCCCCGCCGAGGGCGACAAGAACCGATAGCCTAAGACTCCAGAGAGTCTTCCATGGCTTCCCTGGCAGCCGCTTCAATCTCCCAAGGGATCCGCGAATCGGGGTAGAGCGCTGCCCCGTTTGAGAGCGCGAGGCCACCACTGGACAGCGCGAGGCCACCACCCTCCGCTGGGGCGCCGGGATGAACCGATGGGACCGGCGGCAGTCGGGGCAGGGACCGTGCGGGCTCGGACCGTGTGTTCCGCCGAGGAGCTGCTGGCGCATCCACCAGCATCCTCCCCTTCGGCGTGAAGAACAGCACCGTCCCGTCACCGTTCACGGATACCTTCACCCGTCCTTCATGAACGGCCCGGTGATGCCGGCGACAGAGGAGCAGCGTGTTCCGGAGGCTCGTCTCGCCCCCGTCGGCCCAGTGCTTCACGTGATGCGCCTCGGTGAACTGGCAGCCACACCCGGGAAATCGGCATCCCCGGTCCCGCTCCTCGAGCGCCCGCCGGATGTGCGGCGGAATCATGCGCGTCCGTCGGCCCACGCTCAGCATCGACCCGTCCTTGGCGTGGACCATCGCGACTACCGCGGCGTCGCACGCCATGCGCCGCGACGTCTCCGCGGAAACCCGAATCCCGTCCAGATCCGAGCGCCCGGGCTCGCCTTCGGCCGCGAGCGTTGCGGCATCGCAATGGACCATGACCTGGTAGCGCTCGGCCCGGGTGCCGGACCCGATGTGACGCTCCGAATCTGAACCAGCCGTCGGTCCATCCTCCGGCGTCGCGCGCGACTCGCCACCTCCGAAGCCTGCGGCCAGAGCCCGCTCCGCGAGCAGCCCCACAGCATCCGCCCGGCGCTGCTTCGGCTTGGGGCGTGCATCGCCGCCATCGCAACTGACACCCCTTCCACTCCCCGCCGCGTCTCGGGCATCGTCCTCGTGACTGCCGGAACCAGCTCCCTCCTCGCGGTGGAACAGCGCATCCGACGCCGCCTCCACCGCCCGCATCAGCACGGCCCCGACTTCCGGCTCGAGCCGTCCCTTCACCACATACATCCCGTCGCCGTCCACGAAGACCGAGAAGGTGCGGCTGCGGCGCCGGGCCT
>VYDD01000427.1 GCA_009843625.1 Gammaproteobacteria bacterium
GCGGCGTGGTTCTCGCTCAACGGGGACGGCGAGATGACCGGCACCACCTGGGTGGAGGACCGGGGCATGATGGACACCCCCCTGATGATCACCAACACACTGAGCGTCGGCATCGTGCACCACGCGGTCATCCGCTACGGGGCGGCGAAGAGCGTCGAGACGGGGAACGGGGCGTGGCTCAACGCGCTTCCGGTGGTGGCCGAGACCTGGGACGGGACGCTGAACGACATACGCGGCCAGCACGTCACCGAGGCGGACGCGATCGCGGCCATGGAGTCGGCGACGGGCGGGCCCGTGGTGGAGGGCAACGTCGGGGGCGGCACCGGGATGCGCTGCCACAGGTTCAAGGCCGGGATCGGAACGGCGTCGCGGGTCGTGGAAGTCGGTGACGCCACCTACACCGTGGGCGTGCTGGTGCAGTGCAACTACGGCTCGCGCGACCTCCTGCGGGTTGCCGGGGTGCCGGTGGGCCAGGAGATCCCCGACCTGCTGCCGGAAAGGCCGGCGCCGGAGGAGGGCCGAGACTCGCCCGCCGAGCCGCCGCCCGCCAGCCGCGACGGGTCGATCATCGTGGTTGTGGCCACCGATGCGCCGCTGCTGCCCAACCAGCTCAAGCGCGTGTCGCGCCGCATCTCGCTGGGTCTGGCGCGCAACGGCAGCGTGTCCACCGGGGGGTCGGGCGACATCTTCATGGCGTTCTCGACCGCGAATCGCGAGGCGACCGTCGCCGGCGAAGGGGAGGTCCCGCTGGTCATGCTGCCCAACGGACGCCTGGACGGCATCTTCCGCGCGACGGTGGAAGGCACCGAGGAGGCGGTGATCAACGCGCTGGTGGCGGGCGAGACCATGACCGGCGCCAACGACTGGACCATCCACGCGCTGCCGCACGACCGGCTGCGCGAGATTCTGAGACAGTACAACCGACTGGCTGGCGGCTAGGGCTGGTGGCGATGCCTGCCGGGGCACTCTGCAGGGTGTTGCAAAACCGCAGATGCAACAAATTGTTGCCTTCCCGGAAATGCAACACTGTACGGAGGGGTGTGCGGAGATGAACGCTCGGAGGCCGGGAGGCGCGGCGTGACCGAAGCCGATCTCGCAACCGCGCTACTGGGGGCCCGCGACGGGCGGAGCACAACGCCGCCGCCGACCCGGCAGGTAGAGGGGCTCGGTCTCGATGGGGCGTACCGCGTGGGCGCGGCGCTCGAACGGCGCCTGCGGGAGCGCGGATATCGGCGCGCCGGGTGGAAGGTTGGGTTCACCAACAGGACCGTCTGGCCCCGGTTCGGCATCTCCGAGCCCATTCTGGGGCCGGTGTACGAGCAGACCTTGACGATGGCTGTGCCGGCCGCCGAGTTGTCCCTGGCCGGCTTCTGCTCGCCGCGCATCGAGGTCGAGGTCATGTTCGGGATCGAGGCGGAAGGGGGGGCGCCGGACTGGAGCCGCCCCGCCTGGATGGCGGTCGGGTTCGAAGTCGTCGATTGCCACTACGGCTGGGACCTCACGCCCGCGGACTCGGTGGCGGACTTCGCGCTCCATGGAGCACTGGTCGTCGGCCCTCGCGTGCATCGTTCCGAGCCTGGATTCGCGGACGGAATCGAACGGCTCGACCGGCTCGAGGTTCGGCTCTTCCGGAACGATGAGCCGGTGGCCGAGGGACGGGGTAGCGCGGTGCTGGGCCATCCGCGGGCGGCGCTCGGGTTCGTCCCGCGGTTGCGCTCGAACTTCGAGGCCTCATCACGCGCCTCGGGCGAGCGCGTCGTCAGCACCGGGACCATGACCCCGCTTGCCCCGCTCGCTGCCGGCGAGCATTGGCGCGTCGAGGTGGGCGGCGTGGATCTCCCCGGCCTGGAACTCTTGCTAAAGAATTGAACGGGCGCGCGCCGCGCGCGTGGCGGACTCGCCCCCCGTTGGCGGCGCGACCCACCCGCAGGCGGGCTATTACGCGCGCAACTTCTTCGAGCCGAACCAGACGCCGACGGCGCCGATCACCGGGTTGAGCCAGGCAAACCACGTCGGCTGCCGGGCGCCCGCGGTCGCCTCCATCATCGACACGTCGTCGGGGCGCGGCCCCGCCGCCATCTCCCCAAGCATCAGGGCGTTCACTACCCCGAGTACGATCACCAGGCCGATCAGAATCATGGCGCCCCCGGCATCGTGCGCGACCCTGGCGCAGACTCGTCCGCCGATGTAGGCCCCCACCAGCCCGAGCACGAGCTGGCCGAGTACCCAGCCTCCGGATACCTCCCATGAACCCGGCTGGAAGGCGCGCGAGGGCCCGAGCGTCATCCACAGGAGCGAGAACATGGCGAAGAGCGCGGCGGCCATGGCGATGTAGCCGACAACGGCGGCGAGGATGTTCCTGAGCATCATGTTCCTCCTGAAGAAGAGTGAAGTCTAGTAGCGGCCGAGTCGTTCCCGATACGAGAGCACCTCCTTTCGCAGGACGGGCGCGAGCAGGTAGAGCCCCAGGAGGTTGGGAATCGCGACCACGTAGATCATCGCATCCGAAAGGTCGATCAGCGCGGCGAGATTGATGCTCGAGCCCAGGACCACGAAGCCGCAGAAGAACAGCTTGAATCCCGTCTCCACCGACCGGTTCTCGCCGGTCAGGTAGGTGGCCGCCTTCAGGCCGTAGTAGCTCCATGAAATCATGGTCGAGAAGGCGAACAGCACGGCCGCGACGGAAAGTGGCACGGGAGACCAGGAGAGGGTGCTCTCGAAGGCCGTCTTGGTCATCTCGATGCCGCTGATGCCCGCATCGGCCAGCGCGGGATCGTAGACCGTCGTGATGATGACCAGCGCGGTCATGGTGCAGATGACCACCGTGTCGATGAACGGTTCGAGCAGGCTGACGAAGCCCTCCGTGCACGGCTCGTCGGTCTGCACCGCGGAGTGGGCGATGGCGGCCGAGCCGAGGCCGGCTTCGTTCGAGAAGACGGCGCGCCGGAATCCGATGATCATGACCCCGATCATCCCGCCGCCGATGCTCTCGGGCGAAAAGGCGCCCTGCCAGATCTGGACGATGGCGGCCGGGAGGCGTTCGGCGTTGATGCCGATGATGGCCAGCGCCGAGAGCACGTAGAGCACCGCCATGAAGGGCACCAGCTTCGAGGTGACCCGCGCGATGCTCTTGATCCCCCCTACGATCACCACCGCCACGGCGACGGCCATGAAGACGCCCAGCAGCCAGGCCTTGTCGCTGAAGAAGCTGCCTTCCGCCCCCGTCACCTCGATGAGGATCGCAGCGGCCTGATTGGACTGGAACATGTTGCCGATGCCGAGGCAGCCGAACACCATGGCTGCCGCGTAGAACATCCCCAGGCCCTTGCCGACCCCGGGCAGGTTCCGCAGCTCGAGGCCCCGCTGCAGGT
>VYDD01000026.1:0-2889 GCA_009843625.1 Gammaproteobacteria bacterium
CCGCCCGCCCACAGGGAATCGAAGGCTGCCACGCCGGGGCTCCGGAACCCGTCCCGGTAGAGCCGAAGCCAGTTGTGCTCGGCGCGGCCGGTCAGCTCCCCGCCCGCCAGCGCCACCAGGTGGTAGACCACGCTCGGGCTGGCCAGCCGCCGCCGGGCCACGTCCGCGAAGTCGAACACCTCCCAGGCGGCCATGCCGGACGCGCCGGACGGGCGCCACGCGTCCCCGGGCCGGCCGCGCGGGTGCGCCACCACCGTGAAGGCCGAATCGCGCTCCACCCGGGCGAGGAAGCTCTCCATCCCGCCCGTCCACGACACCACCGCCGTGTCCACGCGGTCGACCAGCACCTTGCCGACTCCTTCCACGCGGATCTCCTGGCCGCGGACCAGCAGCACGCCCTCCTCCCACGCGGCGGTGCGTTCCCACTCGGCCGCGGGCGAGCCGGCGTCCCTGTGGTCGGCGAGGAAGACGAAGTCCAGCCCGGCCGCCCGCGCCGCGCGCGCCAGCTCGGCTTCGGTCCCGATCGCGTCGTGCGAGCGGCGCGTGTGCACGTGGATCGCGCCGGTCACCCGGGTCGAAGGGGCGGGGGGTGGGGCGGAGAGGATGCTCCCCTCCTCCATCGCCACCCAGTCCACGCGAGCGCCGGCATACACGGCCGCGAAGTAGATCCCCGCCGCGACCAGAAACCATCGCGCGGCGCGGCGGAAGAATCCCCGCTTCACCATCCACCCGCCTCGTCATCACCGGCGGAGAGCACGAACATCACCCGTTTGATGCGAACGCTCCGGCCCGCGTTCAGGCGCGCCATGATCTGCCGCCTGCGCAGGTTGAGCTCCATGGCCCACGACGACGACGGAACCTCCACGACCAGCACGCCGTCCCTGACCGAGCGCGCCCGGGTCATGCGCGCCAGGCCCGGGCCAACCAGGCGGGGCCAGTCCTCCAGCAGCTTCTGATACGCCATCGCTCTGGCGAGCCCCCGGCGCCGGAGCACGCGCTCGAGAACATCTCCGACCTTCTCCGGACCCCGCGGCGTGGACCCGGCGGCCTCCGCCCGGTACACGCCCGGCTTCGACGGGCCCGGCACGCCCTCGGCGGCTCCCTCCCGTTCGCCGCCCGCACGGGCCGCGCGGCTTCGGCCGGCCAGGATGCGCGCGATCTCCTCGCGGGTCTCGCTCACGTGCTGAACACTCCGTTCTCGACGCGCCAGCGCGGGATCGATTCACGCCGCACCTGGACATCCGCCTCCCTGGGCGCGGTGAGAATCACCTGATGGCGCAGGTTCTCTTCGATGAGGTCCAGGATGCGCCGCGACCGGCCCTCATCCAGCTCCGAGAACACGTCGTCCAGCAGAAGGATGGGCGTCTTCCCGCGCACCTCGCGCACGGTGGCGGCCTCGGTGAGGCGAAGGGACAGGGCCCCGGTGCGCTGCTGGCCCCCGGAGCCGAAGGTGCGGAGATCGAGTTCCCCCGATTCGGCCGCGAGACTGATCCCCATCTCGTCGCGGTGCGGCCCGACCACCGTGGTCGCAAGCCTCCTCTCGCGGCCGCGCGAACGCTCCAGGGCCCGCGCGAACCGCTCCGGCAGATCTCCGGCCTCCGCCTCCACTGTGTCGGCTACGGAGGGCTGGTAGGACATGTGCGCGGACCTCCCACCGGAGATCTCGCGGTACAGTGCGCGGAATGTCTCCGCCGAGCCCGCGATCCAGTCGCGCCGTGCGCCCATGACCCTCGCGCCGAGCGACGTGAGCGGGTCGTCCCAGGCGGCCACGGCCGCGCGGTCGCTTCGCGCCCGGAGCGCCGCGTTGCGCTGGGCCAGCACGAGACGGTACTGCTGAAGCGCCCGCAGATAGCCCGGCGAAGCCAGCGAGAGCACGATGTCGAGGAATCTGCGCCGTTCGGCGGGTCCCCCGGCCACCACCTTCACATCCGAGGGAGCGAAGACGACGGCGGCCGTGCGTCCCAGGGCGTCGCCCAGGCGGTCGGGCTCGTGTCCGTCGACGGTCACCTTCTTGCGCGGTCCGGCGCGCTGGAAGGCTGCCGTCACCTCCACCTGTTCGCCCTCCCCCGCAAAGCGGCCGGCCAGACGGAAGACGGGCTGCCCGAAGGCCGTCAGCTGCTCGTCCTTCGCCGCGCGGAACGAACGGAACGTCTCCAGATAGTAGATGGCCTCCAGCAGGTTGGTCTTGCCGTGCGCGTTGGGGCCCACGATGGCGACGCCCTCGGGCGGAAACTCCAGTTCCTGCTCGCCGAGGTTGCGGAAGTGATGCAGGGAAATCCGGCTCAGGCGCACCGCGCGTCAACGTCCTTGGAAGTTCGCCTCTCGCCGCTCCAGAAACGCGTCCATTCCCTCACGCATGTCCCCGGTGGCCGCCAGCACACCGAAGAGCGAGGACTCGAAAGCGTGCGCATCCGCCTCCGCGCTGTCGAGCGCGGAGTAGATGGACTCGAGGGCGAACCGGAGTGCGACCGGCGCGTTCTTCGTGATCCTGCGCATCAGCGCGACCGCGGCTTCCAGCAGCTCCGCCCGCTCGACCACCCGCGAGACCAGCCCGAAGCGCTCCGCGGTCGCGGCGTCGATCATGTCGCCCGTGAGCGTCATCTCCAGCGCCCGCCCCAGCCCGACGATGCGGGCGAGGCGAATGGTGCCGCCGTATCCGGGGACGATGCCCAGCGTGACCTCCGGAAGTCCGAAGCGAGCATTGGACGATGCGATGCGCAGGTGGCAGGCCATCGCCAGCTCGCATCCTCCGCCGAGGGCGAAGCCCCCGACCGCCGCCATCACCGGCTTCGGAAAGCGCTCGATGAGCGCCAGGACTTCCTGCCCCCGGCGACTCACCTCCACGGCGGAAAGAGGCGTCATCTCCGCAAGCACTCCGATGTCCGCCCC
>VYDD01000026.1:2899-3369 GCA_009843625.1 Gammaproteobacteria bacterium
CCGCCCCCGCCACGAAGGCCTTCTCGCCGGCGCCCGTCAGGACGACGCCGCGCACGCCGTCGTCCTCGCGCAACGCTTCGAACGCATCCCCGATCTCGGTAACCACGCGCGGGTTGAGGGCATTCAGCTTTCGTCTGCGGTCGATGGTTACGATCGCGATCTCCTGGTCCCGCTCGAGACGCACGTATTGCCGTTCCGGCATGGAAGAAATCCGCTGGGAAGAGGTGTCGAAGGGGTCGGAAATGGTTCCGTCGAACCGGCACGAATACTACCGCCCGGGAGCTTCCCGGCGCCAGCCGTCCGCCGCTCGCCACCGCCTCTCAGCGGCATGGCCACCCCGGCCCGGTTACGTTACACTTCGCCCCTTGAACACCCCACCAGAGCCCAGGGAGGCTTGCCCATGAGCCGCGCGCTGAACAAGGTCACCCGCATCGGCAACGACGGATCGGCTCCCGACAGCCGCCTGCCCC
>VYDD01000192.1:0-3027 GCA_009843625.1 Gammaproteobacteria bacterium
GTGACCACCGTCACCTGGCCCGCCCCCAGGCCTTCCGTCACCTGCAGCCCCGCTTCCAGGGCGAACTCGTCGTAGGGACTCACGATGTACTTCACGCCGCTGGTGTCGATGGAGACACCGTCTTCGCCGACGCGAATCCGCGTCTCGGTGTCGGGTACCCTGCGAATGCAGACGGTCACGTTCACTTCCGGGTCGCTCCGGTTTGAGGATCGGGACGGGAAGGCGACGGCCGCGCGCACACGCTCACGCCCGCCAGCCGGCCGCAGCCCAAGGAAGGTACACCGGATCCCGTTCAGGGGAATGGCGGTCCGGCTCGAAGGCGATGGCACCGGATCCTGATGCGCTCGCATCGTGTTGCGGCGGCATCAGAGCGTCGCCCCCAGCACTGCGAAGCAGACGGCCGCCGCCCCCCCGGCCAGCAGCGCGTAGGGCAGCTGCGTGCGCACGTGGTCGATGTGATCGGTGGCGGCCGCCATGGATGAGATGATGGTGGTGTCGCTGATGGGCGAGGAGTGGTCGCCGAAGATGCCGCCGGAGAGGGCCGCCGCCACGAACGGGGCGAGCGGCATGCCCAGCGTCTCCGCCACCGGCACCGCGATGGGCAGCATGATGGCGAAGGTTCCCCAGCTCGAGCCGATCGAGAAGGCGATCCCGCCGGCGACTACGAAGACCAGGGGCAGGAAGAGCATCGGCGCGAGCACGCCCTCGGTGACCTGCGCCACGTACTCGCCGGCGCCCAGGGTGCGCGCCACCGACCCCAGGGCCAGGGCCAGGAGCAGGATGAGCGCCAGCGGCATCAGCCCTCCGGCGCCCTTGAGGCCGGTGCGGGTAAGCTCGTCGAGGCTCGCGCCCCTCTGCGCCAGGAGCATCAGCCACGCGGCCCCCAGGCCGGCCAGCACCGCCCACAACACGCTGGTCGACCCCGACCCATCGAGCATCGATCCGCCGCCGGTCACGTGGAGGCCGAGCGGCATGGTCAGCACCATCACCGCGATCGGCACCAGCATATTGCGCGCGCGCGGCGCGATGCGGCCCACGGGCGTGGGCGAGAGCACGGTCTCGTCCACCATCGGCTGAGCGTTGGGCCACAGCACCTGCCCCTCCGCCGCCCGCTTCTCGGCCCGCTTCATGGGACCGAGGTCGATCTTCCACACGATCGACGCGCCCGCGAGCAGGAAGGCGATGAGGGCGTAGAAGTTCACCGGAATCGCGGCGATGAACACACCGAGCGCATCCTCCACCCCCAGCTCGGTCAGGATCCCCAGGTTGAGGGCCCCCCAGGCGTTCAGCGGGATGAGAATGCAGATGGGCGCCGAGGTGGAGTCGACGATGTAGGCAAGCCGCTCGCGCGAGATGCGGAAGCGGTCGAAGAGGGGACGCGACACCGCCCCCGCCACGAGCACGGTGATGTTCGACTCGATGAAGATCACGATGCCGATGATCCACGCCAGAAACTGGGCGCGGCGACCGTCGGTGACCCAGCGGTTGCCCTCGATCCAGCGCACGAACCCGCGCACGCCGCCCGCGGCTTCCAGCGTCGCGATCATCGCCCCGATCACCAGGGTGAACAGGATCACCTTGGCGTTCCCGGGGTCGCCCAGCACCGCTACGGTCTGCTCGATGGCGGTGGCGAGGCCGGTGAGCGGGTTCCAGCCCTCGAGGATGGTCCAGCCGATCCAGATGCCCGCGGCGAGCGACACGTAGACCTGGCGGCTCCAGATGGCCAGCACGATCGCGAGGACGGTGGGAAGGAGCGAAATCCAGGAGGGTTCGTTCATCGGGTTCCGCCTGTGCGCCTGGAGACGTGAGGATTGCCGTGGAGGAAGAAACGCAGTTCGCGCTCGCGCGCCCGCGTCACGCCGATGCGCGGCGACCGCGCGATGCTCTCTGCCGGAACCGGCTTCCGGGGAACGAGGCGGAGCGGGGCCCGGTCGAGCGTGTGCCCGTCGAGTTCGCCGGTGACGCCCAGCGCCTGGCAGAGGCGCGCCGGTCCGGAACACAGATCGCGGTGCCGGCCCCGCCGCGCCGCCATCGTGGCCTCACCCGTCACCGGCTCGAGCGCGCGCACCAGCACCGCGGCCGGAAAGTCCTCCCGGCCGGTCACGACGTTCAGGCACCAGTGCATGCCGTAGATGAGATAGACGTAGGCGATGCCGGGGGGACCGAACATGGAGGCGTTGCGGCGGGTGCGGCCGATCCGTTCGGCGGCGTGCGACGCCGGGTCGTCCGGTCCGGTGTAGGCCTCCACCTCCACGATGCGGCCCGATGTCGTCAGGCCGCCGACGGTCGACTCCACCTCCCAGCCGAGCAGGCCGGGCGCCACCGCGCGCGCGCCGCCGGAAAGGAGGCCGGCAAGCGCCCCGTCCACGGCAGCACCGGATGACACCACCCGCTCGACGGGGCGTGCCCGGTCAGGAAGACCCGCGCCGCCGTCCCAGACGGGTCCGGCGCGCCGTGGCGGTTGCCTGCCTGTCGGCCTTCGATTCCGCCCTGGACCGGCGGGAGAAGTCGTCCTGCCAGGCTTCGGCGAGCTTGGCCACCCGATTGCGCGGCAGAACCCCGTTTACCTTGTCCGGGGAGTCGTGCAGCACATGGAACACCCGGTCGCCGAAGGCCTCGATGAGGCGTTCCGCGGTTTTCTCGCCCACACCCCGATAGCGGTTGGCCAGGTAGCGCTGCACCGCGCTCGCATCGGTGGGCAATCCGAGCCGGGCGGGATCGAACGCGGGTTTCGCGTCCGCACGCCCGTCCTCGCCGGCGCGCTCATCCCTGTCGCGCTCGCGGGCCCGCTGGCTCTGGCGCCACATGCGCTGACGGGGCGAACGCGGTGTGCGGCGCCCTCCCTTCTTCGCCGAGGGCGACGCCGTCGGCTCCGCCGACTCTGCAGAGGCGGCCTCATCCGCCGCCGCAGGCGCGGCATCCCCTTCCCCCCCTTCGGCGACCGCGCGCGGCGCAGGGGCCGCAGCCGTTGGCGACGCGCCGGATGCCGCTCCATCTGCGCCGGCGGGCGTTCCGCTCTCCTCTCGC
>VYDD01000192.1:3037-3365 GCA_009843625.1 Gammaproteobacteria bacterium
CCCGCGGAGGCAGCGTCGCCCTTGCGCGCCCGGTGCGACCGTGGAAGCCGCACGACGAAGTTGCCCGCTTCGTTCCGGCGGATGCGCACGACGTCGTGCTCGTGGGCCTGCGTGAGGAACTTGCTGAACTTGCTGAACCCGAGCCCGGTCTCATCGAAGTTCCGGTCGAGATCCAGCATGCGGCGCTTCACGTCCGAATCCCGCGTCCAGCTGTTGTCGGGGCTGATTTCCGCCAGCGACCGGCGCAGCAGCTCGTACGCGTCGGCCAGCGGGTCCGCGCCCGTTGTCCCGTTCTCGGACGCGCCCTCCCGGCGGGGCTCCCTCTTCG
>VYDD01000195.1:0-2560 GCA_009843625.1 Gammaproteobacteria bacterium
CCTGGGTGGACTGATCGGCCAACTGCAGTCCTGACAATTCCCTTGCACCCGGGTCGTTGAGCGGGCCCCCCGGTCCGATACCTTCCAAGGTATGGTAAGGCATCGCACCACGACCCGTCCGCGCTGGACGGTCACGCTCACGCTCCTCGGCCTCACGGGGCTCCTGACCGCCGTTCTCGGCTATGAGGCCTGGGACGCCAGTCGCTCGAGCGTGGAGCTGGCCGAGGAGATCGTTCGGGACCAGGCCCTGTTCGCAGCCTCCAACTTCGCTCTCGAGGCTCGTGGCGAGGTGACGTACGAACTGCTCGAGGAGGGCATCGAGGTCATCGCCTGGAGCGCGGGGCGCCGTGGCGACCGTCCGCTCACTCCGGATCGTCTGCGCGAGGCGGCGAGAAGTCAGCGGTGGGACGCGATGGATCAGGCATCGCTCTTCTTCCGTCTCGACCCGGACGAAGGCGAGGTCTCGGCCGCGGGAGAGGCGGATTCCGCCCAGGCGGCCTGGGCCGTGGGCGCGGCGCGTGAGCACAGCCGCCGAAACCCGGATGATTTCGAGGTGCGGACGCTGTTCATCCCCGAAGGGCACAGCGCACTCGTGCACAAGCTCACCTACGAGGGCCGCGGGCGATACGCGCTGGAGGGAATGATCCTGTCGCGCGAGGCATTCGCGCCCGCGTTCGCGCGCGCGTTTCCGGAGGAACCCCTGTTGCCGGAGACCTTCACGGGAGGACGGGACAACGAGGACATCTTCGTGGCGCGCGTCCTCGATCCCTACGGCAGCGTCATCTACGAATCGTCCGCCGATCCGACTTCGGGAACCTCCGTCGAGTACGACCTGGACGACCGTCTCGGCGGAATGGTGCTGGAACTCGGCGTGCGTCCCGAGGCCGTCGACCGGATGGTGAGCGGTGGGGTCCCGGGGTCGCGCATGCCCTACATCGTCGCGCTCCTGCTCCTGACTTCCGGTCTTCTCTTGACGGCGGTCTGGCAACTCCGCCGCGAGGCGGAGCTGGCCGTTCTCCGGGAAGACTTCGTATCCAGCGTCTCACATCAGTTGCGCACGCCCCTGACCCAGATCCGCATGTTCGGAGAGACGCTGATGCTGGGCCGGGTGAGGAACGAGGAGGAGCGCTCGCGGGCGACGGAGATCATCGTCGACGAGTCGAACCGGCTGACCCACCAGGTCGAGAACGTTCTGCTCTTTTCGCGGGGCGAGCGGGACGCGCTCAACCTGAACCTCGTCGCAGAGGACGTGGGCGCTCTGGTGGAGAGCGTCGCCGAGAGCTTCGAGCCGCTCGCGCGGGCCGCGGACGCCGGCATCGAGCGACGCATCGAGACCGGCATCGTCTGCACGATGGACGTTGAGGCGACACGCCAGGCCGTGCTCAACCTGCTCGACAACGCGGTCAAGTACGGACCGGCGGGCCAGACGATCGAGATCGGCGTGCAGGGTACGCCCAAGGAGCAGAATGGCCTGGCAACGATCTGGGTCGAGGACGAGGGGCCGGGCGTACCCCCGGGGCAGCGGGACCGGGTGTGGGACGCCTACGTGCGCCTCGACCGTGACCGCGCCTCGGCGGCCGCGGGCTCGGGCATCGGCCTCGCGGTGGTTCGGAGGGTGATCGAGGCCCAGGGTGGACGGGTTCGCGTCGAAACTGGCGACAGAGACCCCGGTCCCGGCGCCCGGTTCATCATCGAGTTGCCGCTGGCCGGCGCGCCGCGGGAGGCGTGAAGTGGCCCGGATCCTGATCGTGGAGGACAACGCCCGGCTGGCCTACGGTCTTCGGAACAACCTCGAGATCGACGGTCATGCGGTCGAGGTGGCGGAGGACGGCGCGCAGGGCCTGGAGGCAGTGGTTTCAGGGGAACCCGACCTCGTCATCCTGGACCTCATGCTGCCCGGAATGAACGGCTACCAGGTGCTCAAGTCCCTCCGCGACAAGGGCATCGAAGTCCCCGTGCTGATCCTGACCGCCAGGGGCGAGGAGGCGGACAAGGTGATGGGGTTTCGCCTGGGAGCGGACGACTACGTCACCAAGCCCTTCGGAGTGCTGGAGCTCCTCGCACGGGTCTCCGCGATCCTGCGAAGAGCGGGGCAGGACGGACAGCCGAAGGCGGTGGAGACCTTCGGCGACGTCGAGATCCGTCTCGAACACCGTTCGGTCCTGCGCGACGGCCGGGAGGTGCGGCTCACGCCCAAGGAGTTCGACCTGCTGGTGGCGCTGGTGCGCCGCCGCGGCGCGGTGGCGACCCGGGTCGCGCTCATGAAGGAGGTCTGGGGTCATCGGGCCGCCATCCTCAGCCGCACCGTCGACACGCACATCGCGGAGCTGCGCCGCAAGCTCGAGCAGGATCCGGGGGCGCCCCGTCACATCCTGACCGTTCATCGATCCGGGTACCGGCTGCGCAGTTCGCGGAGTCCTACTGACATTTCCCTGACATCTACTGACATTTGACTGACAACTTAATTGGAGGTACAACATGAAGCACGACGACGATTCGGTGGGACGGATACTGACGCGGCGCGAGGCGCTGGCCGCCCTCGGTGTGGGCGGTGGGGCGC
>VYDD01000195.1:2570-3353 GCA_009843625.1 Gammaproteobacteria bacterium
GGGCGGGCACGGACGTGGGCTCCATTGCGCAGGGGCACCAGGTCGCCGGCACCCTCCCGGCCTGTGTGGTGCGTCCGGAGCAGACCGAGGGGCCCTTTTTCGTCGACACTCAGCTCGAGCGTGCCGACATCCGGTCCGATCCTTCGACCGGAGCGGTGAGCGAGGGCGCACCGCTGACGCTCAGGTTCAACGTGTCGCAGATCTCGGCCGGCGCCTGCTCGGTGCTGGCCGGCGCGATGGTCGACGTGTGGCAGTGCGACGCCGAGGGCGTGTACTGGGGCGTCGAAGACGACGATGCTCCTCCCGGAGCGAGGGAACGGCAGTTCCTGCGAGGTTTCCAGCGCACGGACGAGAACGGCGTGGCGCGGTTCACCACGATCTTCCCGGGCTGGTACCGCGGCCGGGCGGTCCACGTCCACTTCAAGGTGCGCACCGAGGTCGCGGGGCGGCCGTACGAGTTCACCTCGCAGCTCTACTTCGACGAGGCGCTCATCGACCAGGTGCATGCCCAAGCGCCCTATGCGGCGCGGGGGCGGCGCCAGACGACCAACGCGGACGACGGCATCTTCCGCGACGACGGTGAGAGCCTGATGGTCCAGGTGAGCGAGACGGGCGCCGGATACGCTGCGACCTTCGAAATAGGGCTCGATCTCACCGATGCCGAGACGGGTCGCCCCGACGGCGGCGGAGGCAGGCGCCGGAGACCCGTGCGCATCTGATAACCAAGGGGCCCGGGCGCGGAGGGATGGCACGGGCGGGGGGGTGGAAGGTGGACGCTCGAAG
>VYDD01000413.1 GCA_009843625.1 Gammaproteobacteria bacterium
CCATCAGCCCCCGCAGCACCCCCTCCGGCGCATCCTCCGCGAGCTGATCGAGTTCCTCGGGGCGGCGGTTCTGGACCGGGTGGGGCACCCACACGATCTCCGGCTCGAAGCCGAGCGAGGGGATCTGGAATGAGGCCGCCTCGCGGAAGGCGGTGGTGGCGATCAGGAGGCCGGGGAGGCCGCGGTCGTCGAGGGCCTTGATGTCGTGCAGACCGCACGATACGCACGACCCTCAGTCGGCAAGCGCCTCCACGACCACGTCGGCGCCGGCGGCGATGTCGTCCAGGATCACGGTGGTGGCGGGCTTGGCGTTGGTGGGCTTCGCGAAGCGCGCGGTGGCGATCCCCCGGGCGCGGAGCCGTGTCTCGAGGTAGTCGAGGAACTCGTCGGCGCGGGACTTGCCGATGTCGAAGAGCGCCACCGTCCTGCCCTCCAGCAACGCCGGGGGCTTGCGCCGCGGACGCGTTGCGGGCGCGGTCTCGGAGGTGGGATCGTGCAGGGTGACGGTGGATTCGGTCATTCGGTGATCTCTCTGGTGACGGGGTGGGATTCCTCGAACAGGCGCCCCCCCGGCCAGCCCGACAGGACGGCCGAGAAGAGCCCGGCGGGACCACCGGCTCGCACCAGCAGAAGGGCGCCGGGATGAAACTTGGGGATGCGCTGGCCCGCGCGGGAGGGGGGCATTCCCTCGGCGACGCCGCCGGCGCCCGCCGCCACCTTCTCGCCGGGGAGCAGCAGCGCGCCCTGGAGCGCGCGGGTGATCCGGCCTCGGTCCCACCCGGCCTCGCGGTAGATGGCGTAGTGTTCGGGTGACAGGACCAGAACGGCGGCGGCCCACTCGCACAGCTTGGGGTGTCCCACCGCCTGCAGCCCCATGGCCAGGGAGCGGGTGAGTTGGCCTGGCGTGCGCGCCTTCTGGTCGGTCACTCCCTGGATCCCGTCGCCGGCGAACACCGTCACCGCGCTCCTGCCGGGAGCGATTCCGCGCGAGACGGCCAGCGGTTCCCAGGCATCGTCGCCCTCATCCTCCGCAAAGCAGAAGGTGTACTTGCCCGGAGAGCCCAGCGTCGCGCGGTCGATTTCGCCGGGCCGCCCTCCGCCCACATTGCGGACCACGAGGTTCACCGCGCGGCCGATGGTCGCGTTGGCACGGTTCCCCTGTCCGAGCGCGTTAAGTCCCGAGTTCATGCCGATGCGCTTCGCGATGGGGCCGTTGACGATGATCACAGGGCTCGAGAAGCAGGTGCTGCAGGTGACGCCGTGCAGGGTGAACCCCGGGTCCAAGGCGGCCTCGAGGGCCGTCAGCACGACCGGCATGTATTCGGGGCGGCACCCCGCCATGACCGCGTTGATGGCGACCTTCTCGACCGTGCAGGGCGCCAGCTCGGGGGGGACCCGGCCGATGACTTCGTGCGGATCGCGGCGCGTGCCGCTCAGCATGCGCAGGATGCGCTCGGGCGTCGGCGGGACGACCGGGAGCCCGTCGCTCCAGCCGCGGTCGTAGCAGGCCTCGATTGCGTCGGCGCCGGACGCGACCTCGACCGTGCGGGCGCGGATTCCGGTTTCGCCGAAGCGGACCCGCAGGGCCTCCGCGACCCCCAGCTCCACCGAGCGGGAGCCACAGCCGGGCCGGTGCAGCGGCAATCCCGCGCCCAGCGTGGGAATGGCCGTGAGCGCGCGCCAGTCTTCACGATGCCAGCCGACCGTCCGCCCGGTTTCCGCACCGTCATCCAGCCGGATCAGCGTCGGCACCGTCTCGACGGCGAGGTGGAAGGAGCGCTCGAGGGCGCGGTCGTCGACGGCGGCGGCGGCGAGGCCGGGGCCCAGAAATGCGCCGTCGTCCTGCCAGTAGACCGTCAGCGGATGGCCGGCTTGGTGGATCTCGGCGAGGGCGGGCACCGCCAGGTGGCAGGTCTCGCACTCGTCCTTCACGACGGCGACGTAGGTGGCGGATTCGGACATGAGGTTCAATGCGCTACCGCGTCACCGCATGCCGCGCGAGAGATGGTTTGTTGCAAATCCGACCCTCCATAGCAGGATTTACAACATTAAGGCCTGGTGGCCCAGTCGCTCGCAACACCAGGCTGTTGTGCGGCGGCTGAACTGCGCACGTTGATCGGTGCGTTCGACCTGCGTGTGAGTGTCGCTGGGTTCCAAGACTCGAGTGGACCCAGGAGAGGAGGAAAGATGGCCAGGAAAGCTCTTGGGGCGTTGGCTCTACTGCCACTTTGGATGAACTCGGCGGCGGCCCAGGAGTTTCCGCCGGGATACGTCGACCCATGGCCCCTTCTGGCTGCTGCCGCCGAGGAAATCGGCGAAGCGAATCTCCGCTGCATCACCTTTTCGGGCAACGGGTACAGCGGAGCCGTCGGTCAGACGTTCGAAAACGCGGTGAACGTGGACTGGCCGCGGATCGGCAACCTGATCAACTACACCCGCAGCATCAACTGGAGACCCCGACCAGCGTCGAGACCTTCGACCGCGAACCGGGCATCAGTCCGGCCGCGTGGAAGTACGGCCTGGGTTGGGAGGGGGGCACGCCGACTCAGAGGGAAAGGCGACAGACCCATGTCGTGAGGGGCGACCACGCCTGGCACATCGACGGGGACGGAGAGCCCGTGGCGGTTCCGCCGGATCTCGCGGAGCTGTACCAGCTCGATCTCTGGCTCAATCCTCCCGGCTTCATCAAGGCCGCCCGCCTGCCCGGGGCCGATCCCGTCGCCTTCTGGCGCTGGGAGCAGATCGAGAAGGGCCGGGACGGGAACGTGGTCCGCCCCGAGAAGATGCACGTCGTGGCGATCACGATGTTCGGCAAGTATCGCGTGGACGCGACGATCAACCCGCAGAACCAGATCCAGCGGATCAAGACCACGGTCAACGAACCCGCGCTCGGCGATTTCAACATCGAACACGAGTCGACGGAGCAGACAACCTTCGGCGACGTGAAGTGGCCGATCGCATGGCACTCGCACCATGGCTGGGACGACAACTGGCAGTTCTACCGCCAGAGCACGGGTCACAACGGCTACGGCGGCCGGTTTCCGGATGTGCAGCCCAACGTGTGCCCGGATCCGGGCCCCGTGCCTCCGGCAGTCGCGGAGGCGTCGTTCGAAACGGAGGTGACCGTCACCGAGATGGCCGACGGCGTCTATCTCTTGGGCGGGAGCCCGGCGAACAGCTACATGGTGGAATTCGACGAGTTCGTTGCCGTTTTCGAAGCCCCGGGGAATGAGGAGCGGAGCCTCGCGGTCATCGAGGAGATCGTCCGGCTCGCCCCCGGAAAGCCGATCCGCTGGATCATCACCTCGCACGCGCACTTCGACCACATCGGCGGGCTCAGAACCTACC
>VYDD01000063.1 GCA_009843625.1 Gammaproteobacteria bacterium
GTGTCGCACTTGGCCGCAACCGAGCACCGCGAACGGCCGCGCCCGGGAGCGATCCGTCAGGCCGCGGGGAGGTGGCGGGGAGCGGCACCGCGGGCGGCGCACCCACCACGGCATCCCCGACCGTCTCCGGCGATGCCACCGGATCGGCCCCCTCCGCCCGAACCTCACCGGCCGCGGCCGTGCGCTGCCCCACCGGCGCCAGTTCCCCGCCGGCCGCGCGCGCCTCGGCCGGCGCCTGCCCGCGGGCGTCCGCGCTCGACCCCACAGAGCCTGACGGCACCGCCATCGTCGGGGGTCGTACGACCCTTCCCGGCAGCGCCGATCCATCGGCCGGGCGTGCCAATCCCGCCTGCGCGCCTGTCCCCGTCCGCATCGGTTCGCGCAGGCCGGGAACGCGCGCGGTGGGCACCTCACCCGGGTCCTGCCCCAGGTTCCTGCCGATGCCGCGTTCGGGCGCGTCCCCCGACCTCGTTCGGATCAGGGGCGTCGCGGCTTCGCCATCAACCCGCTCCTTGAACTCGAACATGGGACGCGAGGGCTCGGGCGGGCGCGTGTACACCACCCGGTCGCCGCTGTACCGGTACACGGGGTAGTAGTAGGGGTCGTCGTGGATCACGACCCGGAAGTCGGTGCACCAGCGGCCGTACGGGTTCCAGTCGAACATCGGCCTGAACCCGTGACACTGGTAACACAGGAAGCGCGGATAGTCGTGGGGCCGGTCGATGTCGTAGGCGACGAAGTCGAGCGCGTACTCCGCTGCATCCTCCGGGATCAGCGCCGCGACCACATCGTCCATCATCAGGAACGGATCGCGATATGCGGCCTGCGCCAACGCGGCCAGGTTCCACCCGCCCTCGTAGCGCGAGTACGCGAAACCCGAGAAGTCGAGCGGCGCCGGCGACGCGACCATGAAGAGATAGCCCTTGCCCTCGTCCTCCTCGACCTGCCAATAGCGCGACTCCGGAAACAGCAGCCGGTAGTCGCGCCCGGCCAGCGCCAGGTGACCGTCAGTGGGAGAGCCGGGATGGAGCAGGCGCGTGAAGCCGTTGGTGTCGATGTGGAAGATGCTCACGTAGGCGTCGCGCGAGGCGCGGTAGAAGACGCGCACCAGATCGCCTCGCCGCAGCACGGGGCTGGTGCCGCGATCCAGCCATATGCGCGACTCCAAGGGCTCGTCCCAGGCTGCGAACTGCTCCTGGGCAGCCATGGGCGCCGCACACAGAAGCGTCAGCCCGAACACCGGGCCGGTGGCCAACCTGGCGAACCGCATCGTCCTGATTCTTCCCCCTGCCGGCGGGCGCGGCCCGCGAAAACGAAATCCTGGGCCCATTGTGCTGCACCATGCGTGCCAGCGCCCCGGCCCGTCGCCTTTCCTCTAACCTATCCGACCATGCCGTCCTTCCCGCAAGTAGACGGGAGCCTGATACCTTCCATGCAAGGGCCTCCCGCGGCACATGCCCTGCGTTGGACCCAATGAGCGGAACCCGGGCGGGCATGGCATCCTCTCCCACGGTTTTCTAGACTACGCACCATGAACGAACCCAACACGTCCGCACCCGACCCCCGCCTCGGGACCGCCCCGGGGCGGCGGCGCGCCGACCTGATGGACCCGGTGGCGCTGTCGGAGGTCGGCGGCCTCGAGTTCATCGCGCGCGAGGTCGTGGAGGGATTCTACATGGGGCTGCACCGTTCGCCGCACCGCGGGTTCTCCGCGGAGTTCGCGGAGCATCGGGCGTACCAGGCGGGGGATGACCTGCGCTACATCGACTGGCGCATGTACGGCCGCTCGGACCGATTCTACGTGAAGCAGTTCGAAGAGGAGACCAACCTTCGCGCATACCTTCTCCTCGACAACAGCCTCTCGATGGCGTGGACTTCGCAGCCCGGGACGCTGGCCACCAAGTCGTGGTACGCGAAACACCTCCTGGCATGCATCGCGCTTCTCCTCCTGGGTCAGGGGGATCTGGTCGGCTTCGCGTCGTTCCACCACGAGATCCAGGCGCGGCTCGGACCCAGCGGAGGACGCAAGCAGTGGCACGAGGTCATCCGGCGCGTCTCGCCGCTGGAGCCCACCGGCCTGACCTCCGCACATTCGGCGTTGCGTGACATCGCCGGACGTCTGCGCCGCCGGGGCCTGATCGTGCTGTTGTCCGATCTGCTGATCGACCCCGAGGAGACCCGGCTGGCGCTCCGCTATCTCAAGCACTACGGGCACGAAGTGCTCGTCTTCCACATTCTGGATCCGGGCGAGCGCGAGCTGCCTCCCGCGGGCGACGTGCGCTTCTTCGATCCCGAGAGCCGCGATGAGATCCAGATCAGCGTGCCGGACATGCGCCGCGAGTACCGGGAGGCGGTGGATAGCGCGATCGCCGAGTGGGAACGCGCCACCCGGCCCTACGGGATCGACTACTGCATGATCGAGACGAGCCAGCCCTTCTCGCTCGCCCTGAGGACGTATCTGCGCAAGCGGCAGAGACTGGGATAGGAGCCGGATGGCGTGGGCTTTCTGAACCCTCTTTTCCTGGCTGCCGCCGCGGTGGTCGCGGTCCCGCTGATTCTTCATCTCTTCCACCGCCACGAGCTCCGCCGCGTCCCGTTCCCCGCGCTGCGCTATCTGCTGCGCGCCACGCGCGATCATGCGCGCACCATTCGCATCCGACAGCTGCTGCTGCTCCTCCTTCGGGTTGCCATCTGCCTTCTGCTCGTACTGGCGGGGAGCCGGCTCTTCTGGAGGGGCGCCGGGGGCACGCACCAGCCTACCGCACTGGTGATCATCTTGGACAACTCGCTCAGCTCCGGGCTGGTCCAGGGAGAACAGCGCGTGCTCGATCGATTGAAGGCACTGGCCCTCGAGACCCTCGACGAAGCCGGGCCCGAGGATCGCATCTGGGTGATGAGGGCGGGAGAACCGTGGGATGTCGCGGTGCCGGGATCTCCCGTCCAGGCGCGGGCGCGCGTTCTCGAGACCCAGGTGAGCGGCGGACGAGGGGATCTCGCTGCCGCGATCGAGAGAGCCGGCGCCCTGGTCTCGGCAGCGCCGCTCGACGAAACCGAAATACAACTGCTGTCCGACCTGCAGGCCACGGCGTTCCCGGGCGACGCCCCCGTGGTGCTCCCCGCCGACACCCGTCTCCTGGTGTACCAGGCACCGTCCTCCGCGGAGGACAACCGTTACCTCACGGAGGTACTGGTGGGCGGAGGTCTGGCACCCATGACGAACGAGCGCTCCCAGGTGTCCATCGCGGTCGGGGGCAGAGAGGAAGGCGCGGATACCCTGGCGGTGCGGCTGGTCGTGGGAGGACGCACCGTCGGCGCGACCACCATCACGGCGGGATCGGAGGCGCTGCT
>VYDD01000236.1 GCA_009843625.1 Gammaproteobacteria bacterium
GACGGACGCGCTGAGGCGTCTGATCGACCAGTTGGCCATCCGCACCGCATCGGAACTCAACATCGCGGAGCTGTGCTCGCTCATCGGAGTGCGGCGAGACACGGTCAACCAATACCTGGACGTGCTTCTGCGGCTGTCGCTGATCGTCAAGCTGTGTGCCTGGACCTCCGGAGAATCCGGACGCGAGATCAAGAACGCCAAATACCACTTCGTCGATACCGGGATGGCGACGGCTCTCAGGCATCTCACGACACGCTCGTTCGGGATCGATGGCCACCCCGCCGCGCTCGGCGGCCTGGCGGAGAGCTTCGTCTTCGCGGAGATCATCCGCTCGGCGGCGCATCAGGAAAACGACTTCCGCTTCCACCACTGGCGCGACCAGCGCGGGCGCGAGATCGACATACTCGCGGAGAGTGCGTTTAACATCGTCGCCATGGAGGTCAAGGCATCGTCCGCGGCGCGCCGGGCCGACTTGAAGCATCTGGATTGGTTCGCTACCCGGGGCCCAGGCAGGACGCGAACGTTAACGTCGATTCTCTTCTATTTCGGCGAACGAAAACTATCCTTCGGCAACCGCCGGTATGCATTGCCCGTGAGCTGCCTCTGGGGTGCTTTCTGAGGCCCGGTTAGCCGCATCGGCGCGGGTTCACACCGCGCATCGACGCGACGGGCTCATCCCTTTGCTTGCCTGTCAACGCCGGGACATGCAATTTCCCTGCAGTTGTCTCCGGCGACGGGAATCGTCGGGGAAAGCCGCCGGTTTCAGGAAGTCTTGCACAGGTTCACCAGAAGATTCATCCCCTTCATTCTTCACGGAGGTACTCCATGCGCGCACACCCATTCACCATCGCCCTGATGGCGCTCGCCATGGTCGGTTTCGCGACTGACGCGGCCGCCCAGGACAGCCCAGCACACGCTCACATGGGACACGTCGCGGACGGGTTCCGCGGCACCCCCGACGGGATGGGACTGCTTCCCGCCGCCATCGCCGAGGCCGAGGTCGCGGCCATGCACGCGGGCCTGGCCGCGCGTGACCTGACCAGCCTCGACGCCATGAAGCGTCACACCGGCCACGTCCAGCATGCCGTCGATCCCACCGTCGTGGAGAACGGCCCGGGTGCCGGCTATGGCGTGAAGCAGGCTGCGACGGGAGCGGCTCGCCACATCTCCATGGCCGCCGACTCCGAAGGTGCGACCGACAACATCCGCACCCACTCGAACCACGTCGCCACCTCGGCCAACAACACGGTCGCGAGGGCGGACCGCATTCTCGAACTGGCTGCCCAGATCCAGGAAGCCGAGTCCGCCGATGCCGCCGCGCCTCTGGTCGAGGAGATGGCGGAAGTGGCCGGTCAGCTCGTCTCCGGGCTCGACGCCAACGGCGACGGTCGCGTGGGCTGGCAGGAAGGCGAGGGAGGCCTCGAGCAGGCCAACGCTCACATGGGCTTCATGAAGCGCGGCGAGGGCATGGGGGGCTGACCCCGACCCTCACTCGCTGAAACACCCGCCCTGAGCGGGTGCCGCAGGTCACGCGCCGGGCAACAGAGAAAGCCCGCCGCCCCTTCCAGGTTGAAGAGGCGGCGGGCCTTTCTAATTCGTGCGGGTCGCGTGTGTACCCGCAGGGTGTGGTCTAGCTTCCGTTCGCCAGCGTCCAGACGAACGCCGCGACGGCCCTGACCTGCTCGTCGTTGATGGGGCTGCCCGCGCGCGGCACCATGGGGATCATGTGTTCCTTGGGCATCGGGACGCCCGTGTTGATCAGCTCCACAAACTGGTCATAGGAAGTGGGGTCCTCGATGTTGAGCCAGGTGTCGTCGGTCAGGTCGGGTCCCAGGTTCGGGACTCCCTCCCCGGTCGCGTGGCAGGTGAAGCACAGTGCGTCGCTCGCAAAGAGTGTCCTGCCCTCTTCCACCATTGCTTCGGTCACGCCTTCCGGCAGAGCCTGCGGGATGCCGGACTCGGTGGCCGGCACGGCAGCGGCCATCACCAGCATGCCCACGGCAACGAGGCCCCATTTTCCATTCGCGATCATCTCTACTCCTCTTCGGTTCACGGTAACTCTCGTGGGGCCTTCGCTCGCGCCCCGGACCGGGCAGGTTCAGCCGTGCCGGTCGTGACTCTCCTCGTATTTGCGCTGTTCGTTAACCCGCTCCCAGGCCTGGGCCTGGTCACGCTTCTTTGCGGCCCGCATCGCCAACTCATGTGTCGAAGAAGACTTGACCTTGGGTACGGACAGAAGGCGCTTCAGGTCGGCGCTCTCGCATGAGGGGCAGGCCGCGGTCTCCTGCCTCAGCAGCAGAACCTCGAACTGCCGCCCGCAGTCGTTGCAAACGTACTCGTAGACTGGCATGGCCTCACTCCAATCGCGGCCTCATCGCCGGCATCGCCGTCCATGCACGGAACGGTTCGGCCCCAAGATCATCATCCGCCGCAGTCAACGCAACCGGGGCTTGTTTCCGGACAAGTCCAGACAAGATAATATAGTACGTCGGTCGCGTCGGCAGGGGCATGAGAGCCTTGTCGCCTCGTACCCCGTTCGACATGTATCCGTGCCTGAAGAAAAGGCGTAACCGGAAGGAGAGTATCGCGATGAGAACGGCCCCGAGACTCACGGTTCCGGGTGGTCTGCTGGCGCTTGCCTCTCTGTTCATCGTCGGGCCCTCGACGCTCCACGCTCAACAGGAGGAGGAAGAGCCGGCGCCCGCTGCGAGCGACGAACGGTTCCTGCTCTTCGTTCAGGTCCATATCGAGGTGGTTGAAGCCCGCGAGGAGTTCAACCAGGCGATTGCCGTGGTCCACGACGATCCCGGCAAGGAGGAGCTGCGCTCAGAGATGGACCAGAGGCTCGCGGAGATCTACGAGAGCCACGGGATGTCCGAGGAGGAGTACCAGCTCTTCACCCTCGAGGTCAGCCTGGACCAGGAGCGGCGCGAGGAGTTCGAGCGGTTGCTGGAGGAGATGGGCGGGGCCTGATCGGCAGGACATCATCGGGTACCCCGGAGGGGAGGGTTCAAGGGATGAGCGCGCTCGGGAAGGTGATCGCGGCCGCGCTCGTCGCTGCGCCGGCGGCGGCCCAGGGTACCAACGACCCTTTCCCCCGCCCGATCGAGACCAACGAGGGCGTGATCGTGGTGGACTTCGTGGAGTTCGCGCGGTTGCCCGATGTCGACGGGGCGCCCGCCAGGATGATGCTCCTCGTCGACGAGCCCGGCACGGGCCGCATGTTCGTAAACGACATGCGCGGCCCGCTCTACGCGGTCGGCTACGGCGGCGAAGCGGTTCGGCGATACCTGGACATCAACGATCCGCGTTGGGGGATCGGCGTCCACTCGCGCGGGGGCGAGAGG
>VYDD01000145.1 GCA_009843625.1 Gammaproteobacteria bacterium
GGCGAGGGTCCCGGCATCGAGGAGGGCGAGGGGCGGGGGGACGGCGGCACGGCCGCCGAAGGGAGGTCGCGGACGATCCCTCCCTCGCCCCGCAGCATGATCCTGCCTCCCTCCAACCGCAGCCTGAGGGACCGGGAGGTGGAGGTCTGGGTGTTCGTCCTGGAGTCGGGGAGAGTCGCGGCGGATTCGGTCCGCCTGATGCCCCCCACCTCCGACCGCGACTTCAATCGCCGGCTGATACAGGAGGCCGCCCGCTGGATGTTCGAGCCGGCGCGCCGCGCCGGGCTGCCTGTGGCGGCCTGGTTCCGCTATGTCATCAGCATGGAATAGACTCCTGCTTCCGCTGCCCCGGAGGGCCCACGAGCCGCCAGCAGCGGCCAGGCGGCCAACCGAATGAAACCACTTCCCTCCACCCGCGCCAAGCGCGTTCTCTGGGTCGACGACGAGATCGACCGCCTGCGGCCACACCTCCTGTTTCTGCAGCAGCGGGGCTACCATGTGGACGCCATCACCAACGGCGACGATGCCCTCGTGCTCCTGCGCCGGAACCACTACGACCTGGTCATGCTCGACGAGCAGATGCCCGGGCGCCGGGGCCTCGAAGTGCTTGCCATCCTGCGGCGGCAGGATCCCAACGCCCGCGTCGTCATGGTGACCAAGTCGGAGGAAGACCGCACCATGACCGAGGCGATCGGGCGGCGCGTCGAGGACTATCTGGTCAAGCCGACCAGCCCGCGTCAGGTGCTTTCGGTGGTCACCCGCATCCTCGAAGGGTCGAGCATTCGCCAGCAGCAGGTGGCCCGCGACTTCGCGGCGCGCTTCGGATCGCTCTCGGCGCTGCGTGCGGAGGTCCGCACCCATGAGCGGTTCGCCTCCCTGTATGCGGAGCTGGTGGACTGGCACATCCGGCTGGATCAGGCGGGAGAGACCGGTCTGCTGGATTCCGTCAACGGGATCATGGCCGAGCTTCGCCACGACTTCGGAACCTGGATCACCCGGAACTATCCCCGCTGGGTGAAGGGCGCGGGCCCGGCCCGGCCCGAACTCTCGACCGACATCGTGAAGAACCACGTGGCGCCCCTGCTGGGCACCGATCCGGTGGTCTTCGTGATCCTCGACTGCATGAGGCTCGACCAGTGGCGCGTCATCGCACCCCTGCTGTCCCCCATGTTCGAGATCCAGGAGAAGCTCTACTACTCCATCCTGCCCACCGCCACGCCCTACGCGCGCAACGCCATCTTCGGCGGACTGTTCCCGGACGAAATCGCCCGGCTGCGCCCCGGCTGGTGGGACGCGTCCGACGACGAAGGGAGCCTGAACGCCTTCGAGGACGAGTTGCTGGCAGCGCAACTCTGGCGGCTGACCGGGCGCGACGTGCCGCTGCACTACGAGAAGATCTTCACCGACCGGGAGGGCGACCAGGTTCGGGCGCGCTTCCGTTCGGCCGTGCGCACCGAGGGCTCGCTGGTGGCGCTGGTATTCAACTTCGTGGACCTCATGACGCACGGGCGCAGCGAATCCCCGGTGCTCATGGAGGTGGCCAGGGACGAGGTCGCGCTGCGCAACCTGACGCGGGCCTGGTTCGAACGCTCTACCGCCTTCCAGGTCCTGAAGGAAGCCGCGACGGCGGGCTATCCCGTGGTGCTCACCACCGATCACGGCTCGATCCACTGCAACCGTCCGACCACCGTCTACGCCCGCAAGGACGCCACCACCAACCTGCGCTACAAGTTCGGAGTGGATCTCCGGACCGCGAGCAGGTCCACCGTCTTCAGCACCAAGCGGGCCCGCGACCTGCGGTTGCCCCGGGGACGGATGGGAACGACCTACGTCGTCGCCCGGGATGACTACTTCATGGTGTATCCCACGAAGCTGCGGGAATACCAGTCACGCTACCGCGGGTCCTTTCTGCACGGCGGCATCTCGCCGGAGGAGATGATCGTGCCGGTCGCGCGCCTGCAGCCCCGAGGTCGGAGCACGCTGGATTGAGGCTGTATCTCCGCATCCTGCGGTATCTGGGTCCCTACGTCGCGGTGTTCCTGGGCGCCGTGGCCGCGAGCATCCTGTTCGCCGCCTTCGACGCCTTCTCGATGGTGCTCCTGATCCCGTTCCTGAGCGTCCTGATGACGCCGGAGGCAGGTGCCTCGAGCGGGGTCGGCGACGGGATGCTGGGCCGGCTGCTGGATGCCACCGCGGGCCGCTTCGTCGCCGGCGCGTCGGGACCGCAGGAGGCGGTCCAGGCGCTCATCCTGCTGATCCTCGCCGTCTTCGCAGTCAAGAACGTCTTCGACTTCCTGAAGACCTGGCTGGCGGCGCGCGTGGAGCAGGGGGTGACCCGCGACCTGCGCAACCAGGTGCACGATCATCTGCTCGAGCTCGACCTGGTCTTCTTCGGACGGACGCGCATCGGGCAGATCGTCTCCCGGCTGACCCACGACGTCGAACTGGTGCGGACCCTGTTCACGCGCGAGTTCATGCGCGGCATCTCGGCCGCCTTCGAGGTGGTAGCCGTTGTGGTGCTCATGGTGGCGGTGTCGCCTTCGCTGACGCTGCTCTCGGTCGCCGTGCTGCCGGGCATGGTGGTCATCTGGGGGCCGATGCTGAAGAAGCTGCGCCGCGAGGATGGCCGCGTGCTCGACCAGGCGGCCGAGGTGAACGCCCGGATTCAGGAGACCTTTTCGGGAATCCGCCTGGTGAAGGGATCCGCGGCCGAGGACTACGAGCGCGGGCGCTTTCATGCCCTGACCGGACGGTACTTCCGCACCTTCCTGCGCACGGAGCGGGTGCGCGCCCTGGCGGCCCCCGTGACGGAAATGGTGGCGGCGCTCGGCACCATCGTCATCCTCTGGTACGGCACTCGGCTGGTCCTCGTGCAGGGCGACCTCACCGGGCCCGCGTTCATGGGTTTCGTCGCGCTGAGCACGAAGCTCTACAGGCCGGTCAAGTACCTGAGCAGGCTGCCCGCCATGATCCAGCCCGCCTTGGTCGGGGGCCGCAGGCTGTTCGAGTATCTGGACGCGCCCGCGGCCATTCGCGACCGGCCGGACGCGCTGCCGTTCCCGGGCGTGGAGCGCGAGATCGTGTTCGACCGGGTGGGGTTCGGCTACCGCGAGGGAAGCCCCGTGCTGGAGGATGTTTCGCTTGTGGTCGAGCGCGGGACGATGGTGGCCGTGGTGGGGCCGAGCGGGGCCGGGAAGAGCACCCTGGTGGATCTGCTCAGCCGGTTCTTCGAGGTCAGCTCGGGGAGAATCCTGATCGACGGCACGGATATCCGGCGGTTCCAGCTGCGCAGCCTGCGGGCGATGATGGGCATCGTTTCGCAGGAAACCGTGCTCTTCCACGAC
>VYDD01000328.1 GCA_009843625.1 Gammaproteobacteria bacterium
GTGACAGGCAGGGCGATGGTCAACGTGACCATGACCAAGCTGCTTCGTGAGCTCGGCATCGCGGCGGTTTCGCATGGCTTCCGAAGCTCGTTCCGGGTCTGGTGCGGAGACACCGGGGTCGCCCGGGAAGTTGCCGAGGCCGCATTGGCTCACGTTGTCCGGGACCAGGTTGAACGGGCGTATGCGCGTGGGACGCTGTTCGAGAGGAGGCGGCGGGTCATGGAGGATTGGGCGCGGTACATCGCGGGGGACGAAGATGGCTAGAAACCGCGCGGAGGCTTCCCGACCGGCGATCACGATCTCGGTTTCGGTGACCTCGACGCCTTACAATCCTGCGGCAAGGGATAATGAAGCACGCTTCAAGGAATTGGTCGCATTCGTACGCCGCAACCACGTGGATTGCCAGCCGAACCTTTGGGAGGATCCGGCGAAAGCGAAAGCGTACATCTACGAGAAGGTCCTACCGAAGCAGGATCGCCCTGGATTCTTGGAAAGGCTGATCGTCGACGCTACCCGCGACAAGTATGCCTGGGACGCACTCGAATTGATCGCCAAGAAACAACTGCGAACCAACAAGCTGCCCAAGCCCTTGGCCGAATGGCTGGGCGATTACCTAGATGGTCGTACGCGGCCGCGTACGGGGAGCAAGGTAGAGTTGAAGAACCGTGAGATGTACCTGGCAGTGTATCACGTGAGCACAAGATTCGAGTTGAACCCAACTCGAAGAGGCTCTGACCACAAGCGTGATGGCATGGCCTCCTCCGCCGGCGGATCCGCCTGTGACGTTGTCGCGGCAGCCTTCAATACGGGCTACAAGAACGCCGAAAGGGCTTGGCTCAACCGCGATCCTATCCTGTCCTATAGGAAGTCGCGCAAGAAATAGGACCACAATCGTCTAGGGATCCGGTTCCTTGGGGTTGCATATGAACCCCTGCAACGGGAGGGAGTGATGACGGACCGTATCCTGCGACCGCGCGAGGTCTGCCGGGCGATCGGCCTCAGCCGCACGACACTCTGGCGGCGCGTCCGCGACGGCCAGTTCCCGAAGCCGATAAGGCTTGGTCCGAACGCGGTGGGTTGGCGCGCCTCAGCCATCGACGAATGGCTCGACAGCCGAGAGGCCGCGTGATGGAGGACATCGGCTCGCTCGAACGGCACCAATTGTCGGCGATTTTTGGCAACATGGACGAGGAAGAGCGGCTGGCCTTAGAGAACGATGTCGCCGAACACGGGGTGAAGACCCCGATCACCCTGTACGAAGGCAAGGTGCTCGACGGCTGGCACCGGCTCCAGGCGGCGCTCAAGTGCGGCGAGGACCACATCCCCATTGACCCCGAAGAGCCGGAGGATCCCGCGGCCTTTGTGATCCGGGCCAATGCACTTCGCCGCCACCTCACAGCCGAGCGGCGGGCAGCCATCACCTTGCAGGTCACCGAGTGGGCTGGACCGGGAACGAACCAACACGGGAGGGTGGGTCATAATGATCCACCCACCAATGCCGAGCTCGCACGGAAGGCCGGGGTGTCTCCCGCGACAATCAAGCGGGTCAAGAGGCGCATCCGGGAGGGACACGGGGAGGCGCTCGCCCGGGGCGAGACCACCCTGTCCGAGCTCGCCAAAGAGGAGCGGGAGAAACTCGCCATGAAGGACACCGTCACCCGACCACTGACCCGGATGGAGAGACTGGAGGCCGAGACCGAGCGCCTGCGGGTGGATCGCGGCACCGCGCTCGAGAAGATGAAGGAGTGCGAGCAGGAGGTCGCCGCCCTCACGCGCGAACGCGCACGCGGTGGTGTTAATTCACACTCCTTAGCGGAGGTGGGAACTACGCTCCAGGAGGGGAGCGGAGCGACAACGCAGGGTGCGCGCGCGCTCACGCACGAGGGACCGGACCAGGGCTCCCTGCTTCCCGACTACCGCCCGACGCCATACGAACGATGAGGACCAAGGACCACTAGGAGGGAGGAATGCCCCACGAGTCGCGGAAGCACGTCCTGTACACCGGTCAGAACCGGTGCCGAGGGTGCAATGATCGACTGACGGATGGGCCGGTGTTCATGACAGCAGGCGGACTGATCTACTGCCTCGACTGCGCTCGCCAACTCTTTCCTGAAGACTTCGACGCCGCAATAGCCAATGATGGCACCGCCGTGGCCGGTTCGGGGTCTATGCAGCGTCGAGGGGAGTCTCGGACTCCATGAAGCCCGCTGACCTGATCGGCTACCTGGGCGGGCTGACGGTCTCCCAGGGCCGTCTCGCGGGGGAGCGCGTCACCGTTTTCCCGTGGGAGCGGCGCTTCGTGCGGGGTGCGTTCCGCCCGGGTGTCACCTCGGCGGCGCTCTCCGTCGCGAGAGCGAACGGGAAGACGACGCTCACGGCGGGCGTGGCCGCCGCGACGCTCGACGGGCCGCTGGCGGTCTCTCGGGGTGAGACGGTGATCGTGGCCAGCTCGTTCGAGCAGGCGCGGATCGCTTTCGAGCACGTCCTGGCGTTCATGGGCCGGAAGTTGCGGAATCGGTCGCGGTGGAAGGTCTGGGACACGGCGCAACAGGCCCGGATCGAGGACCGCGACACGGGCGCGCGGGTGCGGTGCATCGGGAGCGATCCGCGCCGCGCTCACGGGCTCGCACCAGTGCTCGTACTCGCGGATGAACCGGCCCAGTGGCCGACGTCCACAGGCGACAAGATGGTGGCGGCGCTCCGGACGGCCGCCGGGAAGCAGCCTCACAGCCGTTTCGTGGCGCTCGGGACACGCCCGGCGGGTGCGGAACACTGGTTCGCCAAGATGCTCGCCGGCGGGGCCGACTACGCTCAATGTCACGCGGCGCGCTCGGGTGATCCGCCGTTCTGGAAAAGGACGTGGCAGAAGGCCAACCCGAGCCTCCGCTACCTGCCCGACCTTGAGGCCGCGATCCGCGCCGAGGCGATCCAGGCGAAGCGGGACCCGTCGCTTCTGGCCGCGTTCGAGGCGTTGCGACTCAACCTCGGCACCGACGACACCGAGGTCGCTGTCCTGCTCGACGCGCGGCTGTGGGCCGAGATCGAGGGCGAGGGCGAGATGACCGGGCCGTGCGTCTGGGGCGTGGACCTGGGCACGTCGGCCGCACAGTCCGCAGTTGCGGCGTACTGGCCGGAGACAGGCGCTCTCGCGTGTCTGGCGGCGTTCCCGCGCCAGCCGTCACTCGATGAGCGCGGACGGTTCGATGGTGTCTCGGGGCTCTATCGAGAGTGCGCGAGGCGCGAGGAATTGCTAACGCTGGGCCAGCGAGCGACGGACG
>VYDD01000132.1 GCA_009843625.1 Gammaproteobacteria bacterium
AGGCCCGGCGCCGCAGCCGCACCTTCTCGGTCTTCGTGGACGGCGACGGGATGTACGTGGTGAGGGGGCGGCTCGAGCCGGAGGCTGGGGCGATGTTGATGCGGGCGGTGGAGGCGGCGTCGGATGCGCTGTTTCGGCGCGGGGGCGTTGCCCGGGACGCGGCAGGAAGTGGTGTCCGTCGCGAGGCGGGTGATGCACGCCCGGAGCCGAAGCAGCGCCGGGCGGATGCGGTGGGGCTGCTGGCGGAGCGGGCTCTGGCGGTCGGGTTCGGAGGTGGCGAGCGCCCTGAATCGGAAGGCGAGGTGGACGAGGTGGGTGGCGACCTCGATGAACTGGATGGAGTTCAGACGACCGAATCAGATGCAGCTCCGCGGGGAGCGCCGGTGGCAACGCCGACCGCCGAACCGAAGAATGCGGTGAACGCCCCACCCCGCGTCGGGTCCGGAACCCGGGCAGAGCGCTACCAGGTCATGGTCCATTGCGACGCCGCGACGCTCGCGGCCGAGGGCGAGCCGGGACGGTCCGACCTGGACGGGATCCGCGTTTCCGCGGAGACGTCGCGGCGCATGGCGTGCGATGCGGCGGTGGTCGCGATGGTACACGCGAAGGACGGGGCGGTGGTCAACGTGGGCCGACGGACGCGCACAATTCCGCCGCACATCCGCCGGGCACTGGAGGAGCGGGATCGGGGATGCCGCTTTCCGGGGTGTGGCTGCACGTTCACCGAGGCGCATCACGTGAAGCACTGGGCCGACGGGGGCGAAACGAGCCTCCGGAACACGCTGCTCCTCTGCCGGCGGCATCATCGAGCCGTTCATGAGGGGCGGGTCAAGGTATCCGTGAACGGTGACGGGACGGTGCTGTTCTTCACGCCGAGGGGGAGGATGCTGGTGGACGCGCCGAGCAGACCCAAGACGGCTCGGGATGGCGAGAGACCGGGCTTGCCGCCGGTCCCATCGGGTCATCCGGGCGCCCCGGCCGAGACTTCATCTGCGAGCCTGCCGGTGGCCCCATCGGTTCATCCCGGCGCCCCGGCGCAAGGCGATGGCATCACGCTCTCAAACGGGGCCGCGCTCTACCACGATTCGGAGATTCCATGGGTAATCGAGGCCGCGGCGCGGGAGGCTATGGAGGAGTCAGGGCAACGCCAATCCCGGTGAGAACCCGCCGTACCGCCGTGCGATGGGCCGGCCCATGTCGGGCGGGTGCCGACTGAACGTTCTCGAGGAGCGCACCGCGCATGCGATGAGCCGGCCAGGCCGGGGCCGCCGCCACGGGAGAAATTGCGGGTACCTCAAGGGCTGGGCAGGTGGATTCCGGGCCGTCCCCGCCACAGATTGCAGGGAATCGGGTGGGACACTCCGGCCCGCAATGCGACGCATGCATCGCGGTGCCGACCGGTGCGCCAGCGACCGTCCCACGCCCGGAAACCGAACCTCATTGACCGATTCGGGGAGGCCGAGATGAAATCCGACGACACCAACCGCCGAGAGTTCCTGACCTGCATCGCCGGACTGGGCGCAGCGCTTTCGCTCCCGAGTGGTCTGCTCGCCATCCAACAGGCCTTCCCGACCCGTGAAATCCCGGGCACGGGCGAGCGCCTGCCGATCGTGGGGTTCGGCTCCTCGAAGCCCGTGCTCGAGATTCCCACCGAGGGAACGGAGCCGCTGGAGGCAGTCCTCGCCACGCTGCTCGAACAGGGTGGCCGCGTGGTCGACACCTCACCCCGCACGATGGACATCGACCGGGAGTTCGGCCGGATACTCACCCGGCCCCGGTTCCAGGACACCCTCTTCCTCGCCGCCAAGATCAACACCGAGGGCGAGGAGGCGGGCATCGCCCAGATGCGCCAGTCGCAGCGGCTCTTCGGGCGCCCGACGCTGGACCTGCTACAGGTCGAAAGCCTGCGCGACCTCGATGTCCACTGGCCCAACGTGCGCGCCTGGAAGGACAGCGGCGAGGCGCGCTACATCGGCGTGACCGTCTCCGCGTACCGAAACTTCGAACGGCTCGAGGCCTTCATGCGCAGCGAGTCGTTCGACTTCGTGCACGTGAACTACTCGGTCATGGAGCCGCTTGCGGAAGAGAGAATCCTGCCGCTGGCGCAGGATCTGGGACTCGCCGTGCTCACCAACCGGCCCTTCATGAACGGGAGCTACTTCGGGCGGGTGGCCCCCCACACGCTCCCGGAGTGGGCGGCCGAGTTCGACTGCGAGAGCTGGGCTCAGTTTTCGCTCAAGTACGTGCTGTCGCACCCGGCCGTGACCTGCGCGCTTACGGAGACCTCGAACCCGGTGCACCTCGCGGAGAACATGCACTCGGCGCTGGGCCGCTTCCCGGACGAGGCCACCAAGCGCCGCATGCGGGAGCTGGTGAGTACGTTCTAAGGAGCGCCCCCGCGCGGAGACGCCGGCTACCGCGCGACCGCGAACCCCAGCACCTCGAAGCGCGCTCCGAAGAGCAGCGGGCCCGAGCCCAGGAACGCCCGCGCCGGGTACTCCTGGGTGAAGAAGGTGCGGTAGACCTCGTTGAAGGCGTCGTAGTCCGCGACGTCCGAGGCGTACACCTGCACCGACACCAGGTCGTCCATGGTCAGCCCCGCGGCCTCGAGCGTGTTCTGCACGTTGGTCAGGACGTTGCGGGCCTCCTCCTGGGCGGTCTCGGGCACGGTCTGATTGGGTCCGAGCCCCAGCGTCCCCGACACATGGAAGGTGTTGCCCACCATCACGCCGGCGCTGAACGGCGGCACGTCGGGGTCGGCCGCAGAGCGCGGGTTGACGTAGCTCCGCTCCCGCAGGAGCCCCTCGAGGTTCAGGTCGAGCGACACGTCGCCGGCGCATGCAGGAAGCATGGCGAGCACGATGAAAGCGAAGGATGCGCGTAAAGTGGCGGATGGGCGGAAAACGGGGGATGTGCGGAAACGGGAGAATGCGCGAACGCCCATGGTCATTGTCCTCTGGGATCTCGTGGTTATGGCTTCCCGAGTCTCATCCGATGAGTCTCCGGAACTCCGCGTTCTCGCGGATGTTGTCGAAATCGGCCTGCGTCGCGGCCAGCCCGCGCCAGCGCGCGTCGATCGCCATGGCTTCCTCGAGCGTGGCCACGGCATTGGCCGCATCGCCCGCTCGGGCATACAGCCGCGCGAGCCCGTAGATGAGCTGATCCTCGCCGGGAACGATCGCAATCGCTTCCTTCTGGGCCGCGATGGCCTCGTCGAAGCGGCCCCGGGCGGCCAGGGCGCGTGCGGCCCGCGAGTGGATGCGCGAGACGGACA
>VYDD01000349.1 GCA_009843625.1 Gammaproteobacteria bacterium
GTGCTGGCCGCGCTCGGGGCCCCGGCGCTGGTGGAACTGGGCGTGCCCCCGCTGGCCGCGCACCTGTTCATCTTCTACTTCGGCTGCATCTCCAACGTGACCCCACCGGTGTCGCTGGCGGCATACGCGGCGGCCGGAGTGGCATCCTCTCCACCCATGCGCACGGCGCTCACCGCCATGCTCCTCGCCATGGCGGGGTTCCTGGTGCCGTTCCTGTTCGTCTATGCGCCGCCGCTCCTGCTGGAAGGGTCCCTTTTTGAGATTCTGCTCACCTCGGGTACGGGCGCCCTGGGAATCAGCGCCATGGCCGGAGCTGCGATCGGCTACATCCGAAGGCCGCTGGCGGTGTGGGAGCGTGCCGCGGTGGTGGTCGCCGGCGCAGCGCTCTTCGGGCCTTCGCAGATGCTCGACGTCGTCGGCGCGTTGCTTGGAATCGGGCTCTGGCTCTGGCTGGGAAGCAGGGCGGAGACTTCCGCGCCGCAGGGCCAGAACTGAGGTCACCTCATGACGGGCCGCCGGGGCCCGGCCGTGAGCCTGCCCGGCCGTACCATCGCCTGCGCGTTCTCGTCGTCGCGAGCCGGGCTGCAGACTGATACCTTGTCGCGAGTTTGTGCACTTGCGGCGGGCCACCCAGCTTCGCAGGAGACCCAGTGACCAGAAGAACCCTCATCGTGTGCGCCCTGATGGCGGCCCTGACTGCGGCCGGATGCGGCGACGGAGCCGGCGGCGGCCGACAGTTCCGGAGCGTCGGCACCGCGGGCACCGGCGGCATCTACTATCCGCTGGGCGGCACCATCGCCAGCCGCCTCTCGGTGCTCGACAGCACCAGCCAGTACACCGCGGAAGTGACCGGCGGCTCGGTCGAGAACATCGCCCGCCTGAACGCGCGGCAGATGGACCTCGCCATCGCGCTTTCGGTCACCATGTACGAGGCCTATCGCGGCATGGGAGACTACGACGAGCCGATCCCGGGGCTGCGCGTGGTTGCGCCGCTCTACCCCAACATCACCCACGTGATGGTGCCGGAGGGATCCACGGTAACCGACGTCTCCGAGCTGCGCGGAGGGCGGGTGAGCGTGGGATCAGCGGGAAGCGGCACCGAACAGTCGTCGCGTCAGCTGCTGCTCGCGCACGGCATCACATACGACGACATCAACGTCCAGTACCTCACCTTCACCGAATCGGCGAACGCGTTGCGGGACGGCGCCATCGACGGGTCCATCATTTCGGTGGGATACCCGGCCGCGGCGGTCCTCGAGGCGACCACCACCGGCGGGGCGCGCCTGCTCGCACTCTCCGACGAGGCCATCGAGACGATGACCTCCTCCTATCCGTATTACGCGCGCGGAGAGCTTCCGGGCGGAATCTATCCGGGCGCGGAGGAGCCGCTCCAGACCATCGCGATGATGAACTGGATCATCTCCATGGATTACCTGGAGGCGCCGGTGGTGAACCACGTGCTCGGGATTCTCGAGAACGAGAGGGAGATCCTGGTCCGGGTGAGCCGCATGGTCGAGCAGGTGGACTTCGCCTTTCTGGATGACGCTCCCGTTCCGCTGCACTCGGCGACCGAGGCGTGGCTGGCCGATCGGTAGCGGGCGCGCGCCTCGCCGTCGGGGCGCTCGCGCTGGCGATCCTCCTGGCGGCGGCGTGCGGCCGCCCCGCGGAGGCGCCGGCCGACCTGATCCTTACGGGCGGCGATGTCCTGACGCTGGGATCCCCCGGGGTGGTCGAGGCGCTCGCGGTCCGGGGCGACCGGGTGGTGGCCGTTGGGACCTCGCAGGAGGTGGACCGGCTGGCCGGCCCCGGTACGAGGGTAGTGGAACTGGCCGGGCGCACCGTCCTGCCCGGCCTGACCGACAACCACTACCACGGCATCGGCGGCGGTCCCGGGGTCGACCTGTCCGGGGCGCGGTCGCTGGCGGGCATCATCGACCGGATCGCCGCCGCCGCGCGCGAGACGCCGCCCGGCGAGGTGATCGTCACCAACTCGGACTGGCATGAAGGCCAGCTGACCGAACAGCGGCTCCCGTACCGCGACGACCTCGACCTGGCCGCACCCGAGCACCCGGTCGTGGTGGTGCGCGGAGGCCACCAGTACGTGCTTAACAGCGCCGCGCTGGCGCACTGGCGGATCGAGGAGTCCACGCCGGAAGTCCCGGGTGGCCGCATCGGCCGCGACCCGGACGGCCGCCTGAACGGCGAGCTGGTGGACCGCGCCAAGGACCTGGTCACGGTGCCGCCCAGACCCATTCCCGACCCCGCCACCCTCCTCGACGACCTGGCCGACGAGCACGCCCGGCTGAACGCGCGCGGCCTGACCGCCATCCGTTATCCGGGCGGGTCGGCCGGCCAGTACCGCGCCCTCGAGCGCCTGCGGGAACAGGGCCGCCTGAACCTGCGCGTTAACTACCTGCTCCGCGGGCCGCGCGCGGGCGCCGTCGAGGCACTCTCCGAAGCCCTAGCGACCTGGCCCACCATGGGCGAGGGCAACGAGTGGCTCCGCGTCGGCGGGGTCAAGCTCGGCGTGGACGGGGGCTTCGAGGGCGGTCTCATGCGCGACCCGTACGAGGAGCCTTGGGGAGAGGGCGGCACCTTCCACGGCCTGCAGACCGTCCCCACCGACGCCTTCATCGCCACCGTGCGCGAACTTCACCGCCAGGGCTGGCGGGTCGCCACCCACGCCGTGGGGGACGCCGCCATCGACCTCGTCCTCGACGGCTACGAGGCCGCCAACAGCGACGCGACCATCGCCGGCCAGCGCTGGGTCATCGAGCACGGTTTCATCCCGCGCGACGACCAGTTCCCGCGCATGCGCGACCTCGGCCTCACCGTCACCGCCCAGCACCACCTGTACGTCGCCGCCCCGAGCCTGGTGGAATACTGGGGCGCCGACCGCGCCGCCTGGACCACCCCCGTGCGCGCCTACCTCGACGCCGGCATCCCCGTCTCCCTGGGCAGCGACTCGCCCGTCGTCCCGTGGGACCCCTGGTCCGTGCTCCACCACTTCACCACGCGCGGAACCATCAGCGCCGGCGTCCACGGCGCCTCCCAGCGCATCACCCGCGAGGACGCCCTCCGCGCCATGACGCAGGGGTACGCCCACCTCACCTTCGAGGAAGCCGACAAGGGCACACTGGAGGTCGGCAGGTTCGCCGACCTGGTGGTCACCTCGGAGCACTACCTCGACTGCGCCGACCCCTGCCTGGAGACGATGCAGGTCGACATGACGGTCGTGGGGGGAAGGGTGGTGTACGAGCGGTAGG
>VYDD01000253.1 GCA_009843625.1 Gammaproteobacteria bacterium
CTCCATCAAGGACGAGATTCCCGAGACCTACGTCCT
This sequence comes from Gammaproteobacteria bacterium, assembly GCA_009843625.1. GTDB lineage: Bacteria > Gemmatimonadota > Gemmatimonadetes > Longimicrobiales > Gaopeijiaceae > BD2-11. The sequence goes on from VYDD01000253.1 coordinate 37, forward strand.
GCGGGGCACGGAATACGGGGAGGCCGTGATCGGCGTGTTCCTCGGCCTTGCCGGGCCGTCCGCGGATCAGCCCAACTGGACGCCGGCCGCCGAGATCCCCGTGAAGGTGAACGACTACCCGGTGGCGCGTATCGACATCGACCCGCCCGGCTACGCCAGCTACGCGGGGACGTCCTTCACGCTGACGGGGCGGGCGATCACCACGGCGGGGGAGGAGCACGCCGAGGAGGTGGTGGAGTGGTCCTCGGCGGACGAGGCCGTGGCCACGGTGACGGGCGACGGCCGGCTGGAGCTCGTCGCACCTGGTACAGTCACGGTCGTCGGGGAAGCCGGCGGGGTGCGGGGTGAACTCGCCCTGGACGTGGTCGCCAACCCGGTGGAGCGCGTGACCGTGTCCGCGCCCGAGTCGCGCGTCCGCACCGGCGACGTGGTCCGGATGGCGGTCGCCGCCATGGACGCTTCCGCCGAGCCCGTCGATGATGTCGCGCTGGCCTACCGGGTCGAGGGCGCGGACGGAGCAGCCGCCGCCACCGCCACCACCTACATGGACGGCGCCTTCGTGGCCGAGGAGCCCGGGCAATACACCGTCCGGGTGGACGCGGGCACCGCCGCCGAAGCGGTCGACATCGAAGTCTTCCCGAGGGAGGCCACCCGCGAGGTCTCGCTCGTGGGACAGGGTCCGCTGGGCACCACGAGTTCGGATCTCTGGGTCTTCGAGGGGCTGGACGGGCGCGACTATGCGTACACGGGCACCATGTCCGCGGCCACCATGTACGCGTGGGACGTCACCGACCCAGCCGCGCCCGCCATCGTCGACTCCGTCAGTGTGGACGGCCGCCGCGTCAACGACGTCAAGATCAACGACGACCGCACCATCGCCATCGTCACCAGCGAGAACGCCTCCAATCGCCGCAACGGCATCACCCTCATCGACATCACCAACCCCGCCGACCCGGAGACCATCACCCACTACACCGAGGGGCTCACGGGCGGCATCCACAACGTCTGGTTCGTGGGCGACCTGGTCTACGCCATCAACGACGGCACCCTCGATGTCCATATCATCGACATTTCCGATCCCGCGAACCCGTTCGAGGCCGGGCGCTGGGGCCTCGACAAGCCGAACAAGTACCTGCACGACGTGAGCGTGGTGGACGGCATCGCCTACCTGTCGTACTGGAACGACGGCCTTGTCATGCTCGACGTCGGCGACGGGCGCTGGGGCGGGACCCCTACCGAACCGCAGCTCATCTCCTCCTACAGCTATCTCTACGACATCAACGGCGCCCTCTTCGGCAACACCCACCACGCCATCCGCTACGGCGACTACGTGTTCCTCGGGGACGAGATATTCGGATGTCCGGACTGCGACGGCCCCCGCGGCTACGTGCACGTGGTGGACGTGAGCGACATCGAGAATCCCCGCGAAGTCGCCGAGTTCAGGCTGCCCGACGCCGGCAGCCACAACCTCTGGGTAGAAGACGACCTGCTCTACATCGCCTACTACCAGGGGGGGCTGCGCATCGTCGACGTGTCGGGCGAGCTGCGCGGGGATCTGCTCGCGCAGGGACGCGAAGTGGCGTCCTTCATGACCACCCCCGAAGGCGAGAACACGACCATGGCGTGGGGCCCGCAGCCCTACAAGGGCAACATCTTCGTGTCCGACATGCGCACCGGGCTCTGGGTGATGAACCTGGCTCCGGCGAGGGTGATTCCGTAGCGGGCCGGCGGTCCGGCGCTCACTTGCCGAGCCGATGCGCGCGTCGGATTCTTGCATGTGAGCGCCCGTCCGCGGGCGCGCCGCCCGGCAGGTCGCTACCGGTCAGCCGCGTGCCGCCTGTCGTCCAGCAACCGAACCACAGGAAGGACCCAATGCGCCATCTCGCCGCCCTTCTCCTCTGCCTCTTCGTCTGGACCTGCGCCCAAGCCCCCGAGGCCGCCCAGGAGCCGGAAGTTTCAGCTGAAATGCCGTTGCCGCCGGGATCCGTGTACGAGGGCCCGGCCTTCGAGTTCGAGGAAGTGGTGCCGGGCATCTACCACGCCCGCGGGACCGGCTCCCTCAATGTCGGCTCCCACGGCGCGGTGGTGGTCAACGACGACCACGTGCTCCTCGTGGAGTCGCATATTTCTCCCGCCGCGGCGCGGGCGGCCTACGACGAAGTGATGGAGCTCACCGGCCAGCCGCTGCGCTACGTGGTCAACACGCACTTCCACTTCGACCACGCGCACGGCAACAGCGCCTACCCGGACGACGTCCACGTCATCGGCCACGAGTTCACGCGCGAGATGATCGAGAACGGCGGCTCGATGGGCCGTTCCTGGGAGAACTTCGTGGGTGCGCTCCCGCAACAGATCGCGGCGCTTGCCGACCAGGTCATGCGCACCGACATCGAGGAGGAGCGCATCGAGCTGGAGGACCAGCTCGCCTTCCTGGAGAACTACTATGCGAGCCAGGACGGACTCGATCCGGAGAGCCCCAACACGACCCTGTCAGAGCGGATGACGCTGTTCGCGGGCGACCGCGAGATCCGCATCCTCTTCTTCGGGCGCGGTCATACCGGCGGCGATGTGGTGGTCCACCTTCCCGCCGAGCGCGTGCTCATTACCGGGGACCTGCTGCTGCCGCGGCTGCCGTTCATGGGCGACGGCTACCCCGGGGAGTGGGCCGAGACCCTTGAGCATCTGAAGGGGCTCGAGTTCGACTGGGTGCTGCCGGGCCACGGGGATCCGTTCCAGGATCGCGCGATCATCGACCATCTGCAGGCCTACCTGCGCGACTTCGAGGAGCGGGCGACGGCGCTGCACGCACAGGGGCTCTCCTACGAGGAAGCGGCAGTGCAGATCGACATGACAGACCACGCCGCGAACTACCCACAGATCATCGGGCCGGGCGTGCCGGCGATCGCGATGCAGCGGATGTTCGATCTGCTGAACGGGACCGCGGGGTAGGCAGTCCGAAGGACAAGCCGCGCGAAACGCGTCCGATTCTGACGGGAGGGTCTCCGGCGAGCGAGGATGGACGATCGCGGATGAGGCGTCAACGACTCGCGATTGCCGTCGCGACGACGCTGTCCGCCGCCCTTTGGACGCATGCCTGCGGGGATGGGGCCACGGAACCCCCGCCCCCCGACCCGCCGCGACCGGTCGTGGTCTCGGTCGTCCCCCAACTCACCGAGCTATTGGCTCGGGGTGCGACCGTGCAGCTGCGGGCAAAGGTGCTTGACCAGAG
>VYDD01000362.1 GCA_009843625.1 Gammaproteobacteria bacterium
CCAGATGGCCTCGCCGGCGTCGAACAGCCCGGGAGCCAGGCCGACGCGCGGATCCGGGGTGGGCGCGTTCACGCGCAGCGGCGCGAGGGCGGCGGGCGCCATGCCGGTGTCGGGGGACGGATTGGCGGAGCAGGCCGGCAGGAGCGCCAGCAGCACCGCGCACGACAGGAGCGCACCGGGGCGCACGGGGACGCGGTCACGCGTCGATCGGCGGGAGGTCATGTCACTTCCTCGTCTCGAGTGGATGTATCCGTCAGAACAGGCGGGTGTCGGGTTGGCAGGCGGGTGGATCGGAGGGGGCCGGCGCGTCCAGGTCACGGGCCGGGCGCCGTCATCTCCTCGAGCATCAGCTCCATGCGGGCGATCTCGGTGGCCTGATCGACCTGGATGTCGGAGGCGATCTTGAAGATGAAGTCGCCCTGGGCCGCGCCGTCGCTGGCGAAGAGGTCGTGCACCATGGTGACGGCGCCCTCGTGGTGCTCGATCATGTAGGTGAGGAATAGCCGGTCGAAGTCCGCTCCGCGGGCCTCCCCCAGCTCGCGCAGCTGCTCGGGGGAGATCATCCCCGGCATGTTCATGGCGTGCTCCGGCCCGTGGACCATGAGGGTGCTGCCCTCGATATGGATCTCGGGCACCGGAAGGCCGCGTTCGGCGAGCCAGCGCTGCATGATTGCGATCTCGTCGCTCTGGGCGTTGATGATGCGCGCGCACAGGACCTGGACCGCGGGGCTGGCGCCGTTGTCGGGCGCGAAACCCGCCATGACCAGCGCCTGGGCGTGGCGCCCGATCATCCCGGTGATGAAGTGCACGTCGGCCTCGGGCGGGTTGAGCAGAAGGCTGTCGGCACGCGCCTGATAGATGGCCTCGAGCCGGGCGACGCGGTCGGCGTCGGGGCGCGCGGCAGGCGCGGGCGCGCCCGGACCTGAGCCCGCGCACGCCTGCGTCGCGGCGAGGAGAACAAAGAGCACGGTACGGTAGGTATTCATGGCCTCCAACATACTAGGTTTGGGGGTGGTTCGCTTCACGGGCCGGCGGTGGCGGGTCTGTGGTGTATCAACCAGTCGTCCGGTCCGCCCGGACGGTTTCAGGATCGAGTCTTGAACCGGCCTGTATCCTGCCTTGAAGACTCCCTTTTTTGATTGTGCACGGGTAAAAATCATCCTATTTTACCCACATGTACCAAAGATTGCTGGCTGACGTACTCCGTTCCACCCGGAAGAGTGCCCTGATCCTCGGACCTCGACAGGTAGGGAAGTCGACACTCCTGTCTTCGCTCGAACCCGACATCTCCCTGAATCTGGCCAGCCCGCGGGCGTTCCGCGACTACGTGAGCCATCCGGAGCGGCTGGAGCGCGAGCTCCACGCCTGTTCGCCCGGAAGAAGCACCGTGTTCATCGACGAAGTCCAGCGGATTCCGGCGTTGCTCGATGTCGCCCAGGTGTTCATCGACGAGCAGCCCGATCGCTTCCGGTTCCTGCTCTCGGGATCCAGCGCGCGCAAGCTTCGCCGTGGCCAGGCCAATCTTCTCCCCGGACGGATTCACGTTCACCACATGCACCCGTTGCTCGCGTGCGAACTGGGGACCGACTTCGACGTGAACCGCGTCCTGGCCCACGGCACGCTCCCCGGAGTCTACGCGGAACCGGACGAGCGGGTTCGGAGCGCGGACCTCAGGAGCTATGCGGACGTCTATCTGCGGGAGGAGATCCAGGCCGAAGCCCTGGTGCGAAATCTCGGCGGCTTCTCGCGGCTCCTGGACCTGGTCGCGGCCTCGTCGGGCCGGATTCTCAATGTGCACGCGCTTTGCAAGGATGCGGGGTTGGGCTATGAAACCGCCCGTCGCTACGTCGAGGTTCTCGAGGATACGCTGGTCGCGTTCCGGGTTCCGGCATGGAGCGGTTCGGACCGGTCGAGCCTGGTCCGCCACGGAAAGATGTTCCTGTTCGACATCGGCGTCCGCAATGCACTGCTCAGGCGCCCTTTGGACGAGCCCCTGCCCGACGAGCGCGGATTCCTTCTGGAACATCTCGTCGCTTCCGAACTGCATCGGCGACTGGGCACCCTCTGGCCCGAAGCGGCGCTCTTCCACTACCGGACGCGGGGCGGCGCCGAGGTGGATTTCGTCCTGGAGGTGGGACGCGAACTGTGGGGCATCGAGGTGAAGGCGGGCCGGGACGTGACCCGCCGAATGCTCCGGGGGCTTGGTTCGCTGGCAGCGCGGAGTTCTCGCGTCAAACGCCGGATCGTCGTCTTTCTGGGAGATCGTCCCCAGGCGATCGACGGAGTCGAGGTTCTGCCGCTGGCCGATTTCTTCGCGCTGCTACCCGGCGAACTCGGCTAGGGCCCGACCCCCTTGCGCGGGATGCGGGCGTCCGCGATCGCGGCGTGGTAGACGAAGGACGCCATGATGACGGCGTTCTTCATCAGGTCGTCGATGGGGAGGGTGTCGTAGAAGTCGAGGTTGGTGTGGCCTCCCGTGCCGCCCACGCGCGCCTGCAGGAACTGGAAAGCGGGCAGGCCGGCGCGGTCGAAGGGCACGTGGTCGGTGCTGCCTACGCCCTGGGTCGAGAGCGTGGTCATGCCCATGTCGCGCAGGGGCTCCATCCAGGCCTCGAAGATGGGGCGCACGTGCTCGTTCTCCTGCAGCCAGACCCCCCGGTACTGGCCCGGGCCGTAGTCCTGGTTGAAGTAGACCGAGAAGTTCTCGTACTCGCGGGTGGGGCCGGCCGCCGGACACCCGAAATGCTGGCGCACGTTCTCGCTGGAGCCGAACAGCCCCTGCTCCTCGCCGGACCAGAGCGCCACCCGGATGGTGCGCCGCGGCCGCGCGCCGATGGCGTTCAGGATGCGCGCGGCCTCGAGCATGACCGCCACCCCGGAGGTGTTGTCGCTCGCGTTGGGGCTCGCGTGCCAGGTGTCGAAGTGGGCTCCCAGCATGACCACCTCGTGGGCGAGGTCGGTGCCGGGAATCTCGCCCACGACGTTGCTTGCCTCCGTGACCTCGTCCCCGTGCCGGTTGCGCACCTCCGCCTCCACGGTCACCGGGATGCCGCGCCGCAGGATACGGTACATGCGGTTGTAGTGCTCGGGGGTGACCGCCACCACCGGCACGGAGGCCAGGGTTTCTTCGAGCGACCAGCGGTCCACGCGCGCGCCGGGGCGGGCGAAGCCGCGCACCGCCCCCGGCCAGCCGCTGTTGGATTCGAGCACCAGCGCGACCCCCTCCTCCACGTAGAATGCGAGCCGCTCGGCCGCGGTCAGGATG
>VYDD01000010.1 GCA_009843625.1 Gammaproteobacteria bacterium
ATCGGCCTGGCAGCCTCCCTCGCGCTCTTCTCTGCCGCCATCGCCCTCTCCGGATGGCGCAAGCTGCGGCGTGAGCGCGCAGCCGAAGAGAGCCGGCCGGCCGACGCCACCCGCCGCGCCGGCCCCGCCCGCGCCTGGACGGTCATCGGCCTGACCATCGTCTACGCCACCGTCTTCCAGATCCTCGGCTACGTCCTCGCGACCCTCTTCTACACAGGCGCGATTGCGGAACGCTTCGGCGCCCGGCGACGCACGATCCTGGTTCTGGCACCCTGCGTTACCATCGTCACCTACGTGCTATTCCGGGTCGTACTGGGCGCCCGCCTGCCCGAGGGTCTGCTGGGATGAGTCGTGAGCGATTGCCTCCGAGCGTCCCCGCCATGCGAGGCGCTCCGTGAGCCTCGGACTATTCCTCGACCCGACCCTCCTCCTGTCCCTCGCCGCCGGCTCCCTGCTGGGCATCGCCATCGGCGCGATCCCGGGGCTCACCGCCACCCTGGCCATCGCGCTGCTGCTGCCGCTCACCTACCAGCTCTCGGCCGCCAACGCGATCGTGATGATGGTCGGGATCTTCACCGGAGGCCTCTACGGGGGCTCGATCGCGGCGATCGCGCTGCGCATTCCCGGGGCGCCCGCGAACGCGATGACCATGCTCGACGGAAACGCGATGGCGCTCCAGGGCCGGACCGGCACCGCCATCGGCATCGCAACCTTCAGCTCCGTCGTGGGGGGTCTGGCCGGCGGCCTGGTCCTGGTGCTCTTCAGCCCGCAACTGGCGCGCATCGCGCTGCGCTTCCAGTCCCCCGAGATGTTCGCCCTGGTGGTGCTGGCGCTGGTCGCGGTCGCGACCGTCTCGCGCGAATCACTGGCCAAGGGCATGGCGGCCACCGTCATCGGCCTGATGCTCTCGACGATCGGCATCGACCCCCTGGTGCCGGTCCCGCGCTACACCCTGGGCTCGGTGAACCTGCTGGTTGGCCTGCCGCTGATTCCGGTGGTCATCGGCATCTTCGCGTTCACGGAATTGTACCGTCAGGCGGGCCTGCCGCCGTCGAGGACCCAGGATCACCCCTCGGACGGGCGGGAAGGCGCGCTGGGCTGGTGGCGCGAGGTGCGCCGCGTGGGATGGAGGCCCTTCGTCAAGAACTCGGTGATCGGCACATCAGTCGGAGCGCTCCCGGGTGCCGGCGGCGCCATGGCTGCCTTCCTGGCCTACAGCGAAGCCCGGCGCAGCTCGCCCGAGCCGGAACGCTTCGGCAAGGGCGCTCCCGAGGGCATCGTCGCACCGGAGGTGGCCAACAACGCCGTGACCGGAGGCGCGCTCATCCCGCTGCTGGCGCTGGGAATCCCAGGCGACTCGGTGACCGCCGTCATCCTCGGCGGCCTGGTCATTCACGGCATCACCCCCGGTCCCCAGCTCTTCACCGAGAACGCGGACCTCGTTGCCCCGCTCTTCGCCGCATTCTTCGCCAGCTACCTGCTGATCCTGGTGTTCGGGCTGACGCTGCTTCCACTTTACGCGCGCATCACGCGCGTGCCGCGAAGCATCCTTTTCCCGGCGATCGCGCCGCTGGCCGTCGTCGCGGCGTTCACCTCGGAGCGGACGACCTTCGCCATCTACGTCGCCGTGGGCATCGGCATCCTCGGCTACGTCCTGAGGCGCTTCGGCTACCCGGTGATCCCCGTGCTCCTCGGCCTCATCCTCGGCCCGATGCTCGAGTCCAACTTCCGCCGCGCCCTGATCCTGTCGGACGGAGATCCCCTGATCTTCATCTCATCGCCCATCAGCGTCGGGCTCCTGCTCGCCGCGGCTGGCTTCCTTCTCTACGTCATCCGGGGACAGCGCAGAGCGAGGACGTAGGCTCCCCACCTACCCGCTCGGATCCGGCGCCCTCTCCCGATGGAACTCCGTCACCGCCTGGTACGCGGCGATCACCGCGAGCAGCCGCTCCTCTCCGAACGGCGGCGCCCCCAGCGTAACCCCGCGCGGCACCCGCGCGCCGGTGGTCTCGTCGGTGTCGAATCCGATCGGCGTGCACGCAAGCGGCAGCCCGACCCCGTCGAACGAACCGCCCGCGCTCGTGACCACGACGTCGCACTGGTTGAAGAGCTGTGTCACGATGCGGTGCCGGAGGAGGTTGCGGGCCTGCTGGACCTTTACGTAGGTGTCGGCGCTCTGGAGCATGCCGTTCAGGAAGCGCGGCAGGCGGTCGGCGAAGTTCCGCACGTTATCGCGCAGTTCCTCGATGAAGAACGCTGTCGGGTCGCCGTGGGAGCCGCCCAGGGGCGGTGAGGTCAGGGTCTCCCAGTCGTCCGGCAGGGTCACGTCCGGCACGAGCTGCACGCCCGGCGTGCGCTCGAGTTCGGTAAGGAAGTCGCGCCTCAACTCGTTCACGCGCTCGTTGTCGCCATCGAGATACTCGGGCCACACGCCCACCCGCGTGGTCCAGCGCACGCGCGGCCGGTCGCCGCCGAACGGTGTCGCCGCGAGCGCGTAGTTGGGGGGCCGCGGGAGGCCGAGCGTCCGGGGATCGTTCGGATCCGGCTGCGCGCACACCTGGAGCAGGATGGCCGCGTCCATGGCGTCGCGCGCCATCACGCCGACGTGGTCGCGCGTGTAGCTCAGCGGGATGATGCCGTGCAGGGAGATGCGCCCGAAGGTGGGCTTGACCGCGGTCAGCCCCTGCGCGGTGGAGGGGCCGATCACCGAGCCGCCCGTCTGCGTGCCCAACCCGGCAACCGCCAGGCGGGCCGCCACCGCCGTCCCCGTGCCCGAGGATGACCCCGACGGGCTGTAGCGCACGTCGTCCGGTGTCCAGGCGTTCCGCGTGGTCGGCGTGGTGGTGCCGTAAACGCGCGCCCTGCCCCCTGCCAGGTTGCCCATCTGCGCCTTGCCCACGACCAGGCCGCCGGCAGCGCGCATCAGGGCCACGCAGGTGGCGTCGTAGTCCGGCTGAAAGCCCTCGAACACCAGCGATCCGCCCTCGGTCAGCAGATCCGCCGTGTAGCAGTTGTCCTTGGGCGCGAGGCACAAGCCCCGGAGCGGGGCGCGCCGCTCGTCGGCGGGCGTCCGGGCCAGTTGCGCGAGGAGTGTCTCGCGCGACGGACGGTCGGCGTAGGCCTGGTAGGTCCCTTCGAAGGCCTCGATCCGGTCAACGTACGCCTCGACCAGGTCCCGCGGATCGAGCGCGCCCGTTCGGATGAGCGTCATCGACTCCGACATCGTGAGCTGCGTGAGGTCGTCGACCTCCTGAAGCCGCACAT
>VYDD01000185.1 GCA_009843625.1 Gammaproteobacteria bacterium
ATCCCGCAGTGTGGCCAAGTCCTCCGCCCCGTTATGATAGCTTGAGGAGGCGGCCACCGCGCCAACTCCGCATCGCCACGAGCCGAGCCGTGTCCTTCGGGGGGAGACCTTATCGGATGAGACAGGGTTTCACGGGGCGACGGAACGGGAACGGGGGATCGGCGCCAGTCAATGGGGGTGACGCTACCCGGCGCCGAAAGGGTGATTTCAGGGGTGATCGGCGGTTAGAATATACGGGTGTAACACCATGAGCCACATAGCTTTGTGACCTAAACGACCGTCCGAGCATCGCTCAGCGACGGCTCCTCGGGTTCAGGCGTCGCCCGACCCCTTCATGAAGATCTGGATGACGCCGTTTTCGGCGCGCTCGCCGTACAGGTCCGCGGCCGCGGATCCCTTGATCACCTCAATCCGGTCGATGTCGTCTGGATTCAGGGAGCTGAGCGCCGCGCTGCCCTCATCGAGCCTGACGCCGTCGACGAAGATCAACGGGGCCCCGTCTCCGAGCGCGCCCCTGATTTGAAGTGCTCCCGGATTGTCGGCCCCGTCCGCGTTGACCGCTGCCTCGGGGTCCGCCAGCACGTCGAGGAGCGCGTCGTCGATGGCGGTGGGCGTTTCGGTGTCGCAGGCCATGACCACCGCCGTCAACGTCAGACTGGCCAGCGTCAACCCGCGCAACGGGCTCCGTTTCATCTTCCTTCCGCCCATGACTGAGTCTCCGTTCGAGCGTGTCCTGATTCGATGAGGGTTCCGGGAACACCCACGGCCTGCGCCGTCCGACGACGGTGGCAAGCCGAACGGCTACACCATAACTCGCGTAGACTGTGCAGGCGACGCCGACTAAGGCACGAGCGACGGCTTCTTTGTGGTCAACACAAAGGCGGGGTCCCCGAGCCGTAGAAAGGAGGCGATGTCGCGCCCGTCGTCGCCAGGTGGTGGTGAACTGCTCGCCGATGGTTCTGCGGGTTCGGACACCTTGGGCTCCTTGGTGAAGATCTGAATGACGCCGTTCTCGGCCCCGTCGCCGAACAAGCCGGTTGCAGCCGATCCCTTGATGATCTCGATCCGGTCTATGTCGTCGGGGTTCAGCGAACCCAGCGGCGAGTAGGGGTCGCTGCCGGTCCCGACCGTGTATTTGCCGGCCTCAAGCGAGAGGTCCGAATTCGACACCTCGACGCCATCGATGAAGATCAGGGGCCGCGGCTCGATTCCAGGGAGGTTGCCCTTTATCCGCGCCGCCGCGGCCTGCCGCGCGACCTCGACCTGCTCGGCCAGGGCACGCGGGGTAAGGGATCCGTCAGCGCTCGTCTCCGCCTCCGGGCTCGCCAGCACCTCGACGAGCGCATCGTCGAGAGCGGTGGGGGCATTGGTGTCACAGGCGATCACCACCGCCGCCAGCGTCAGACCGGCCAGCGTCACCGCGCGCAGCGGGCTCCACTTCATCCTTCTGGCAGCCATGATCTTCAGTCTCCGTTCGAGGGAATGTCGGGATTCGAGAAGGGCGGGTGTCAACATCCATCGCCGATGCTGACCCACGCCGATGGCGAGCAGCAGCTCTCCGTAGTCGTCGGCCGGGATTCCGGAGGCGATGACGCGCCGGTCGCAGTCGATCTCGCCGGCGCCCCGCAGGTTGCGCACCATCCACCAGACCGCCGGGCTCCAGGGGAAGAGCGCGGCGATGACTGCGCCGTAGAGGAGGGTCAGGTGGTCACGCGCGCGGGCGTGCTCGCGCTCGTGCAGGATCGCGACGCGGCCGGCCCGGTCACCCTCGCACAAGAGCCAGTCGGGGATGACCACGGAGGGACGGGCCACGCCGATCAGCGCCGGGCCGAAGCCCTCCGAGACGTAGACGTCTTCGCCGTCCACCGACCGCCGGGGCCAGCGGCGGCGCGACCGGGCCATGAGGCCCAGGATTGCCCCGAAGACCAGGAGCGTGCCCAGGGAGGCGGCGCCCCAGGCGAAGATCGCCGCCCGCTCCCATCGCGTCCCGAAGATCGCAGGGACTGCCGGATCCGCTGCCTGCACCACCGATGTGATGGGCGATGGCGCGGCGGCCGATACCTCCAGCACCGGCGCCGGCGCCCGCGCCGACAGGGGGATGACGACCGCGAGCGTGAGCGCGGCGACCCAGGGGAACCGGCGCGGCCAGCCCATGTTCTCGCACAGTCGCTCACCCGCCCAGGCGCCCACCGCCAGCAGCACTCCAATGCCCGCCGCGTAGCCCATCCACCAGAAGATCATCGTTCTTCCTCCCTGTCCTGCGCTCGATCCAGAATGGAGCGCATGCGCTCGATCTCCTCGTCGCTGAATTCCCGGTTCTCGACCAGCGTTGCCAAGAGCAGCTCCGCGGAACCGTGGAAGATCTTGTTCATGACCCGCTTGAGCGCGTTGCCGCCCGCGTCGGCGGATTCGACCAGCGGGTAGTAGCGGTGGGCCCGCCCTTCCTTCTCGTGGCGAACCGCGTTCTTGGCCTCCAGGATCTGCAGCATCTTCAGGACGGTGGTGTAGCCGACATCCTCCCCGAGGACGTCCCGGACCTCCGCCACCGTCCCCGATCCCCGGCGCCAGAGGACGCTCATGATGTCCAGTTCGCGGTGGGTGAATCGATTCGGTTCCCGTCTCGGTTCCCGCCTCGATTCGGCTGATTCACTCGCCATGTAGCTCTCCCCGCACCGTCCCCCAGACGTCCGATTGAACTAGCGCGCACGTTGGTTTTGGACCGATTCAGGCTCCGGAGCCCATCTCCGCGTCCTCGCTTCACGAAGTTCTTCGTAGTCAGTACTGTAACCGATGGTTCCCCGGATGTCAACGAGGATCTTCGTAGGACTGGTTCCAGAGTCCTTTGCCGAGATCCGTTGGGGCCGCTAGGATCCCCTCGCTTCTCTGGCGCCGGCCGCGCCAGCAAAGCGGTCCGCCCACCGTCCACCCGCAATCGTGAGGCGCCCGTGCCTCGAGCCAGGTCGGTTCTCCGGTCCGTAGCGGTCCTGCTCCTTTCCGGTCTCGTCTCGTGCAATGCCCCGGACCCGGTTCCGTCCCTGGTCGTTCAGCGAGACAGCGCCGGTGTCCGAATCATCGAGGCGCTGAGACCGCTGTGGGGTGATTCCAGCCTGTGGAGCATCGATCCGGATCCCCTTGTCGACCTGACGCGCTCCGGGAGCGGTCCCTCCCACGAGTTCTTCCGCGTCCGCGACGTCCGGCAGCGTCCGGATGGATCGGTTGTGGTTGCCGACCGGGGCTCGCAGGAGGTGCG
>VYDD01000037.1 GCA_009843625.1 Gammaproteobacteria bacterium
GTTCCGGCATGCCGACCGGGTTGCGGGAGGCGCTCTCTTCGAGGCGGCCGGCCACTACCTGCGCGGTACCGACTGGCCCTTCGCGGACCCGGTCGAGGAGCGGCTGCGCGAGAACAGTGCGTTCCTCCCGGCGCGCGACGACCGGCTGGAGCGATGGGGCGCCGGGCTCCGCTACGACCTGCGCCCGGACCACCCCGACGGCTGGGTCTTCGAGGGTGGCCTGAACCGTCTGCGCGGCAACCAGCTCACCGAAGTCGGCGCCGCCTACGCGCGCAGCTGGACCCGCTGGCACGGGAGGGCCCGCTATCGCCAGGGCCGCCTGTCCGCCGACGCCCTGGTGCGGGGACGCGGGGCGGGGGAGGCCGTGTTCTACCGCACCGCCCGGGACATCCGGGACCAGTCGCTTTTCTTCGCCGGCCGGATCAATCACTCGACCCCCCTCGGCGACCGGCACAACCTTGGCTATGGCCTGGATGTTCGCGGCGTGCGTCCCTCCACGAACGGCACGGTGACCGGCGTCTACGAAGACGCGGACGGAATACTGGTCGCGGGAGGCTACCTCAACTCGGTCACCCGGATCTCCAGCCGGCTGCATCTGACCGCGGTCGTGCAAGTCGAACGGCATTCCCGCGTCGACGGCCCGAGCATTTCGCCGTTCGTGAACCTGATCTTCAGCCCCAAAGGCGGGCACAGCTTTGTCGCCGGCGCCGCGCGCGTCGCGTTCATGCCTTCGGCGGACCATCTGCTGTTGGATGTCGGCGCGGGGAGAATGACGGCGGGCGTGCTCATCTACGACGTTCTGGCGCGCGGCGTCCCCGAAGGCGGCTTCACCTTCGACGACCGCTGCCCCGGAGGCTTCGGTGGCATGTGCATGCGCTCGCCGCTCGCGCCCGGGGAGAGGCTGCCGGCGGATCCGTCGGTACTCTGGAACACGCTGGTCGAAATCGCGGCCGCCAGCGATCCCATGGCGCTCCGGCCCCTGCGGCCATTCTTCAAGGACCCGGAGCCGGGCGAACTCCTTCCCCGCCTCCTTCTCTTCAACCAGAAGGAGTGGGCAGCAGGCCGGCCTCCCTTCCTGGGCGAGGAGGTGCTGGGTCGCCCCGTTGGCATCGACCCGGTCGATCCGCTCGAGCCCAGCATCGTCAACTCGCTGTCGCTGCAGTACCGCATCGAGGTGGAAGGACGGGGCCGGATCTTGGCGGCGATCGGGCGGTCCTCCATCGACAACTTCATCGGCCCCCTTCGGGTCGAGACGCCGACCGTCTTCTTCGAGCCCGAATCCACGCGCGCGTTCATCGAGAAGCGCGTGGAGCCGATGGTCAGGCAGGGGATTGTCTTCCCCGCGCTGCGGGACCTGCTGATTCACGACCTCACCAACCTGGTGCTGGAACTCCCGGTCGGAACGATCATGCCGGACCAGGTGACGACCCCGGGCCTGCTGCTGACCTATCGAAACTGGGGCAGGGTCGACTTCTCGACCGCCGGCCTCTCGGCGGAAGTATCGCTAACCCCCGCGCTCTCCCTCGAGGGCACGCATGCGCACATCAGCGAACAATGCTTCGACTTCGTGGAGGATGCTGCAACCGACTGCTCGGACCTGGAGGACATCTCCCTCAATCTGCCGAAGACGAAAAGCAGCTTTTCGATTCGCTATGAAGGGGAGGAATCGGGCTATTCCGCGGAAGCACGCATTCGACGCCAGCGCGGCTTCTACGCCAACGCCGGCGTCTATGCCGGGGACGTGGAAGGGTATACGGTGCTCGATGCGCAGGTGGGTTTCCCGGTTCCGGGTCTGCCGCGTGCCAGTGCCGCGCTCATCGGCACCAACCTCCTGGACGACCGTCACCAGGAGTTCATCGGGGCGCCCGAGATCGGCCGTCTGTTGGTGGCGAGCCTCACCTATGCCTTCCGTTGAGTGTGCGCCCGTGGTAACGTTTTGCGCGCGGCCGGAAGCGGGACCCGGCCTGTCGCGAGCCACACCCCCGGAGATCCGGCCTTGAGCGAGTTCACCACACTGAGATGCGCGTTCTGCCGCTCCCTGAACCGGATCGGCCTGGCCGAAGCGCGCACCGGGCCAGCGTGCGGGAGCTGCTCGCGGCCCATCCTCATCGATCGGCCCGTCAAGGTCGAGGCCGAGGACTTCGAGGCCACCGTGCTCGGAGCGGGCGTGCCGGTGCTCGCGGACTTCTATGCGGACTGGTGCGGTCCCTGCAAGCTGGTCGTGCCCCTACTGGACGAGATCGCGGCGGCGGAGCGGGGAAGGCTGCTGGTCGTGAAGGTCGACAGCGACCGCTCGCCAGAGCCGTGCCAGCGCTACGCCATCCGCAGCGTGCCGACGATCCTGCTGTTCCGGGACGGGGAGGAGATCGGCCGCAGCCTCGGCTTCGAGCCGGAGGTCATTCGCGGGTTCGTCCGCGAGGCCGTGGGAGCGGAGGCCAGCGCCTAGCGAGCCGCTTCCGCAGCGCGGATTCATCCACGGACTGCCAGTGAGAGAGACACCATGGCAATGAGGGTGGCGCTCGCCTATTCCGGCGGGCTCGATACGTCGGTCATCGCCCGGTGGCTGATCGAGCACTACGAGGCGGAAGTGGTCTGCGTGGCGGTCGACGTGGGCCAGCCGGGAGGGCTTGCCGGGCTGCGGGAAAAGGCCCTCGCCAGCGGCGCCGTGGCCTTCCACGGGGTGGACGCGCGCGAGGACTTCGTGTCCTCCTACGTCTGGCCGACGCTCCGTGCCGGGGCGGTCTATGGTCGCAAGTATCTGCTGGGAACCTCGATGGCGCGGCCGCTCATCGCGCGCCGGCAGGTGGAGGTGGCGCGGGCCGCGGGCGCGAACGCCATATCGCACGGATGCACCGGCAAGGGCAACGACCAGGTGCGTTTCGAGCTCACCTACCGCGCGCTGGCCCCGGAGCTCGAGGTCATCGCCCCCTGGCGCGAGTGGGACCTCGCTTCGCGGGAGGACGCCCTCTCCTATGCGCGCTCGCGGGGCATCGATCTGACGGGCGTCGACGAGGAGAAGCTCTATTCCTGCGACGAGAATCTCTGGCACATCTCCTATGAGGGCGGCCCGCTCGAGGACCCCACCTTCGAGCCCGAGAAGGAGATGTTCCTGTGGACGGTGTCGCCGATGGACGCGCCCGACGACGCGGAGCGCGTGGAGATCGGGTTCGAGGAAGGGTACCCTGTTTCCGTCAACGGGGAACGGCTGGACCCGGCGGAGCTTCTCGAGGCGCTCAACGC
>VYDD01000174.1:0-1701 GCA_009843625.1 Gammaproteobacteria bacterium
AGTGGCCACCTACCGTCGAGCCGCTGCCTCGCGCACCGTGGCCGGCCGGACGTTCACACCTCGGGTGCACCGGGACCACGAAGGTGAAGTGAGCGCGAGCTGGACACGCGGCGCCTCCACATGGTCCCTGCGGTTCTCGGCCCGGTCCGGCCAGCCGTCGACGCCGGTGCTGGGGATGTTTCCCTTTGTGCGCTACCGGTCTCCGGATTCGGACTCTCGATATATCAGCGACGATGTGACGCATCTGGGCGGTCCCTACAATTCCGGGAGATTGCCTCCCCATGTGCGCATCGACGTCGGTTGGCGGTCCTCCTGGAGCGTTCGGTGGTTCGGCGGAGGCACGCTGAGGCCCTTCCTCTCCGTGGCCAACCTGTTCAGCCTGCCCAACGTGGTCGGTGCGTTGCCGGAGCGGGACCCCGGCGCGACCTCGGAACTCGTCTATGCCCCGCAGCTTCCCATGCTCCCGTTCCTGGGGCTGGAGTTCCGGTTTTGAGAGCGTCGCTCCGGCTCTTGGCTTGGATGGCCGTGCTGACGGCAGGTGGCGGGTGTGTCCGCTCGGCCGACCCGATTCTGGCGACGACGGATGTCGTCTTTGTCGAATCGGTGGTGGTGGCCGGGCGGAGCAGGGCATACATGCTGGTCGGCAACACGCACGGGTCAGCTCCACCGGTTGTGGACGCCACACTCTCCGGCCCCGGTTGGACGGCCGCGTTCTCGGAGACCGTGGACGTGTACTGGTGTGGCGTCCGTGCTCCGGACTGGTGGCCCGGTCCGGTCGAATGCCGGCGGGCCAGGTTGCCGGAGCCAATCCGGGCGTCGACTCGGTACACACTGGTGGGCACCACTCCGATGGGGCCGTTCAGCGGACAGACCGTCGTCCCCAGGGCGCCGGTCGTGCTTCAGCCGGCGGACACCGTTCATGTACGGATCGCAAGCGCGCAGGAGAGTGTCGAGCTGACTCTGCGATTCGAGACCCCGTCTGAAGTCGGTTCGCTGACGGTGGAGCCATTCCGCGCCCTCCAGATCCACGATGACGGCACGCAGGAGCCCAGCAAGGTGTCCGGCGTGTATCCTTCCTACTTGGCGGTGAGCAGCGGCTCGGCGGAGGTCGCCATCCATGGTCACTGGGACGCTCCCGAGTTCCGCGTCTCACTGCGTCTGATCGGATTCGAGGAGAACTACAGCCGGTTCATGGAGGTCGTGGGAGATGACACCGAGCTCTTGGGCCGCCCCTGGCCCACTTTCGGCCTCGAAGGCGTGATCGGCTACTTCGGCGGCGGCGCCCCGTCACGCACCATTCCGGTGGTCATTCGGATCGGGGAGGGGTCCTGAAGAACGGACAATCCGAAGAGCGGCGAGGAAGGGAATCGCGACCGGGTGGGATTCGCAACCCTGGGTTCGAATAGCAGGCTGCCCTGTCGGAGAGCCTGAAGGCGACCGGGGTGGGATTCGCAGCCGAGGCCCCGCGAAGCGGGTCCGAAGGCGAGGTGAGGATGCGAAGCACCGCAACCTCAACCCTGGGTTCGAATCACAGCCTCTCCGGCGCGAGCGCTGCTCGCGAGCGGAGGGGGTGGGATTCGAACCCACGTGCCGGTAGAAGCCCCAGTTAGCAAGCCACCGGCAATTAGAAGAACACTCAAACCAAAAACCGAGCAAGATAGAATACCCACCCACCAGCATCAGCCGAGGAGGCAGAGCAAC
>VYDD01000174.1:1711-3228 GCA_009843625.1 Gammaproteobacteria bacterium
CGGTGCATTTAGCCGCTCTGCCACCCCTCCATCTCCGCAAGATAGAAACCCCAGCGACCCGCTTCAACGCCGGTGGCAGTGCACGTGTCCTTACGAAGCGAAGGACGTGCGGGAGGTGGGGCGTACGCGTGGGCGAAGTGACGTGTGGCACGGAGCACGACACGAGTGCGGAGTGGCTGGGAAAACGCAGACGCCCCACCTCCTTGCCGCACCTCGACCCGAACCTTCGATTAGCGGTGCAGTCTGAAGCATCTCAACGAGTGCAGAACATCTCCGAAACCCGGCGGGAGGGCCGAGTCATGAAATCCCTTTGCAGTGCGATGGTAGCGGTGTCCCTGATGTTGCTGGCGGCCCCCGTCAGCGGGTTCGCGCAAGAGAACGACCCGACCCTGGAGGAGTGGGTGGTGCCGTGGGAGCAGAGCCGGCCCCGTGATCCCTACGTGGCCCCCGACGGCCGCGTCTGGTTCGCCGGCCAGCGCTCCCACTACGCCGCGGTCCTCGACCCCGAGACGGGCGAGATGGAGAAGTTCGACCTGCCCGATGGCGCCGGCCCGCACACCGTGGTGGTCGCCGACGACGGCATGGTCTGGTATACGGGCAACCTGGTGGGCAACCTCGGCCGCCTCGACCCGGAGACGGGCGACATCGAGATCTTCCCCATGCCCGACGAGCGCGCCCGCGACCCGCACACCTTCGCCTTCGACGCCGCCGGCGACCTCTGGTTCACCGTCCAGGGCGGCAACTTCGTGGGCAAGTTCTGGAAGGAGAGCGGGGAGGTGCGGCTGGTCGAGATGCCGAACAACCCCGGCGCTCGCGGCGGATCGACTCGACCCTACGGGCTGAAGATGGACTCCCGCGACCGACCCTGGGCGACCCTCTTCGGGACGAACATGCTGGTCATGGTCGACCCCGAGAGCTTCGAACCCACCTACTACGAGCTTCCGGAGGGCGCGCGCCCCCGGCGGATGGTGATCGACTCCAACGACATCGCGTGGTACGTGGACTACGCGCGCGGCTTCCTGGGCCGGGTCGACCCGGCCACCGGCGAGGTCACCGAGTGGGCCAACCCGAGCGGCGGCGATGCGCGCCCCTACGGCGTGGCCATCGACAACGACGACCGCGTCTGGTTCGTCGAGACCGGCGTCCAGCCCAACATGTTCGTGGGCTTCGACACCCGCACCGAGGAGTACATCAGCTCTGTGGCGGTCGAGAGTGGGGGCGGGACCATCCGCCACATGTACTACGACGCCGACACCAACGTGGTCTGGTTCGGGGCCGACACGAACACCATCGGCCGGGCGGTGCTGCCACCTTCGAGGCCGGTCAGCTTCTAGGCGTCCGCGGGCTGCGGGACGCCGGACGGATCGGTCGGGTCGACAGCGGGATCGGCCCGGCCGGTCGCGTTTTACGTATTTTGCGTAAAATGCGTATTTTTCGTGTTCCCAACCGGTGGCTCCTCGCCGGGGTGGTCGCCGGGGTGGGCGTCTCCGGCGCCGGCGGAGCCCCCGCCGCTGCCC
>VYDD01000057.1 GCA_009843625.1 Gammaproteobacteria bacterium
CGGCGTACCCTTCTCGCGCCGGAACGCCTCGGCCCCCGATCCGCCGGTTCCTGCGGCCACCTCGATGACGGCGCGGTCGACGAAGATCCCCTCCCCCATCTGCTACCCTTCCCCGCGGCGGGACAGCACCCGGCGCAACGTGGCGTGCGCGGCCTCGCTTCGGGCGTCGTCCATGAAGCGGGCAGCCACCGCCAGGGTCTCCGCCAACGCATCCGCCGACGCTCCCAGGTTGAGCCCCCCGCGCAGGTGCGAATACAGCTGCGGACCCGCGTCGGCCACGGCGAGCAGCGCCGCGATGCAGTACTCCCGGGCGAGCGGGGCCAGCCCGGGGCGGGCGAGCACCTTCCCGTAGCCTTCCACCACCATCCACCGCTCCATGTCCGGGTGCAGGCTCCGGACGCTGTCGCACAGCTCGCGGTACTGCGTGGAGTAGACGCGCCGGCAGAGCGCCGCGCCCCGGCGCGCCCAACCCGGCCAGTCGTCGGGGCTGGCCTCCGCGGGGGGTGCCGGGCCGACCTCCCGCCACGCGGCAAGCGCGGCCAGCGCGGCCGGATACCCCACGAACAGATAGCTCTGCAACAGCGCCTCCTCCACCTCGGTCGCGTCGGCGGTGTGTGCCGCCTCCGCCAGCGCGGCACGGAGGGCGTCCTCACGTCCCGAAGCCAGCGCGGCGCTAACCCGCACCAACGACCGCTCCCCCGCGGTGAGCGCCGGCGAGCGCACGGCTCCATCTCCAAACGTGCCCATCACCGATCCATCTCGACCCGGAACGCGTTCTCGATCCGTCCCACATCCACCCCCAGGGTATTGAGCACCTCCATGCGCCCCCGGGCAAGCGCCGCGATGTCTTCCGCGTCCGCCACGCCCAGATCCGACAGCACCCCGACAAGGGCAACGTCGCTCGCGCGCCGGGCCCCGTCTTCCACCTTGAGAGCGAAGCCCAGGCCGCGCCCGCGCACGCCTCCGCAGTACACGCCCTCTGCGCCCGTCTTGACGAAAACCCGTCCACCCAGCCGTTCCATGACCGCCGTACAGATGCGACCCGTGCCCGCGACCGCGAACGGATGCCCCGTCATGGCGGCCACGATGCGCGCCGCGGGTTCTCCCGCATCCGCCGCCGCCGTGAGACGCGCGAAGGATGCCGCCATTCTCGCCAGCGGGAGCGCGAAGGTCACGACGCCGCATCCGTCGGTACCAGTCACGAGTTCCGATGCGGCCACCCCCGTCCAGCGCGCGATCTCGGCGCGCATGCGCTGCTGCACGGGATGGCCCGGCTCGAGGTATCCCTCG
Organism: Gammaproteobacteria bacterium; assembly: GCA_009843625.1. Taxonomy (GTDB): domain Bacteria; phylum Gemmatimonadota; class Gemmatimonadetes; order Longimicrobiales; family Gaopeijiaceae; genus BD2-11. The sequence goes on from VYDD01000057.1 coordinate 1,291, forward strand.
GGAGGCCAGCCGTTGGCCACCGCCAGCGCAAGCATCCCCGCGTGTTTTCCCGAACAGTTGTTGTGCACGGCGCCGAGGCGAACGCCCCGTGCCCACAGCTCGCGCGCCCGTTCCGGCCGCAGAGACGGGTGCGGCCCGCACGCCAGCGCGCGCTCGTCCAGTCCCGTCCTGGCCAGCATGCTTCGGGCCAGTGCCAGGTGTTGGGGTTCGGCGTTGTGGGACGCGCAACACAGCGCCAGCTCCTCCTCCGTGAACCCGAACCTTTCAAGGACGCCATCCTCCACCAGCGGAAGCGCCTGGAAGGGCTTCGCGGCCGACCGATAGAACGCCACACGCCCTGCGTCGCCACAACCGCCGATCAGCCGCCCGCGGGCATCGGCTACCGCCACATGCACCCGATGCACGGACTCGACGGTACCAGAGCGCGTAATCCGGACGTACGGCCCGCGGCCAGCCCGGCGCGCCGGTGCGCTCATGTCCCGGCTCACGAAAGCTGCGGAGGCCGTCCGCGACTCGCACGAGAAAGGAACACCGTTTCTCCGGGCGATGGAATGGCAGGATGGGCCGGCCGACGTCCGGGGGCCGGTGGACGCGTCCTCAGCGGGATCCCGCGCCCGGCGAACCGTCTCCGGCGAGGCCGCCTGGCGCCTGAACGGCGCTGTTCGCGAGCGACTCTTCGGCGGCCACCAGATCGAACAGGTCCTGCTGCGACCGCGCGCGCGCCAGCAACTCAACGGCGCGCGCCAGCGGCGGATCGGCGGTCATCAGGCGGAGAAACTCGCCCTCCCGGCCCGTGCGCCTGCGGGCGATCTCGCGCTCCAGCTCGAACCGGAGATAGCGTTCCGCACGCTCAAGCGCCGCAGCCTCGGCGTCGATCCCCCGATCGGCAAGGTGCTGCCGGAAGCGCGCGAGGTCGGCGTCCGTGACCGCGGAGCCCGGAGGGGCGTCCGGCCGCTCCTGAATGTAGAGGACGGCGAACTCGAACAGGGCGCTGCTGAAGCCGCGCGCGTGCCGGTCCAGGCGAAGCACCGCCGCCTCTTCGTCGTCGGTCAGAGTATCGGGAAGGACATGAAGATCCGGAGTGATGCCGCCGCCACCGAGGACGCGTCGCCCGCCGAGCGACCGGTACGGCTGCCGGTCCTCGCCGTCCGACCGCTGAACCCACTGCCCCGACAGGGTCAGCACGACGTCCTCGAAGGCCGATTCGTCGCCCGCCCGGGCCCTCTGAATCGAGCGCCCCGACGGCGTGTACCAGCGCGCGGTCGTCAGCTTGAGAACGTTGCCCCCGCTCAGCCGGTAGAGCGTCTGCACCAACCCCTTTCCGAACGAGGTCGCCCCCACCACGAGGGCCCGGTCGTGATCCTGAAGCGCGCCGGCGACGATCTCCGACGCGCTCGCGCTGCGTCCGTCGATCAGAATCACGAGGGGAAGCCCCGGGAAGGATTCGCCCTGCTCGGTGCGCAGCACCGAGTTCTGGCTCCTCGTGCGGCCACGCGTCTCCGCGACCGTCAGGTCCTCGTCGAGGAAAAGATCGGCAAGCGCGACGCCCTGATCCAGCAACCCGCCCGGGTTTCCGCGCAGATCCAGGATCATCCGGGTGGCACCGTCCGCCATCAGGGCTCGGGTGGCCGCCTCGAGTTCGTCGCGGGCGTTTTCGCTGAACACCCGCAGGGGAACGTATCCCACGCCGTCCTGAAAGAGATGGGTGAAGGGCACCGAGATGCTGAAGGCCACCGAGAGGCGCTGAACCGTGGCTCGCTCCAGCGTGAACGGAATCGGCTCCTCGATCCCCGGACGCGCGATCCTGACGTCCACCTCCGTGCCCGGCCTGCCGCGCAGCGACATCGCCGCCCGGTCCGGGTTCCAGCCCTGCGCGGATTCGCCCTCGACCTCCACGATGCGATCCCCCGCGCGGATGCCCGCCCGCTCCCCCGGGG
>VYDD01000471.1 GCA_009843625.1 Gammaproteobacteria bacterium
AGCGAGAACACCACGATCTGCGTCTGCCCCGAATCGTCGGCCAGCGCGGGCACGATGAAGGTGTCGACCGTGCGCCAGGTGGCGAGCAGGGGGTTGAAGCCCGCCACCGCCAGCGCGCCCAGCCAGACCCCCGCGAACAGCGCGGCCAGCACCTCGCGGAAGATCAGCGCGAGCAGGATGGCGACCAGCGGCGGCACGATGGAGTACCACGCGGGCGCGTAGTGCGGCTCCACGGTCTCGGTCGCCGCGCCCACCCGCACCTCCAGGGGCAGATCCGCCCGCGACTCCACGAACAGATCGGCCACCGCCAGCGACTGGCCGGCGTCGACGGCGCCGGAGCGAAGCAGGGTGCCGCCGGCGGAGCGGACCTCGAACCAGCTCGACTCTTCGGGCGCGCCCGCCAGCGTGAGCGTGAACGGCAACCCTCCCATGACGACGGCCGGGTGTTCCTCGACCCCCTGGGCCACGAGACGGCCGGCGCCGGAAGTCAGGATCGACAGGACGAGCAGGAGAGCGAACGGTATGCGCCGCATCGGGAGTCCTCGCAAGGGATTGGGAGATGACCGGGCGCGGGCGCCCGGAGACCCGCGCGCAGCTGTCGGGGACAGCCGCTGGCAAGGTATCGCGGCACGGGACGCGTTGCCACCGGCGAGCATGCGCCCGTATCTTCGGCCCCGAGTTTCCGCGACCAAACGGAACAGCCGACCATGCCCAATCAGTTCCGCATCCCGATCATGCGAGAAGACGCAGTGGGACGTGCGGTCGCCCGCATGGCGCGCGAGATCCTGGAGCGCAACGAGGGTACGGAGCGCCTCGCGCTGATGGGGATCCACCGCCGGGGCGTCCAGATCGCGCGCCTGCTGCAGGACGAAATCGAGCGCGCGGCCGGAGTGCGCGTGCCCCGCGGGTCCATCGACATCACCCTGTACCGTGACGACCTGATGGCGATCGGGCCCAGGCCCGTGATCGGTGAGTCGAAGCTGCCCCCGGGAGGCATCGACAACCGCGCGGTGGTGGTCGTGGACGACGTCATCTTCACGGGGCGCACCGCCCGCGCGGCCATGAACGAGCTGATGGACTGGGGGCGCGCGTCCCGCATCTACTACTGCGCCCTCGTGGACCGCGCGGGCCGCGAACTGCCCATCCAGCCCGACATCGTGGGGCGGGCGGTGACGGTGCTGCCGCATCAGCGGGTCGACGTCCTGGTGCCCGACATCGACGGGGTGCTCGGCGTGGACGTCGTGACGACATCGCCGGAGGCTGCGTGAGCCGTTCCGCCGCCGCTGCTCCGGCGCTGGGCAAGGACCTCGTCGGCATCGAGCATCTCAGCGCCCGGCAGATTACCAGCATCCTCGACACCGCGGAGCCGTTCAAGGAGATCTCCGAGCGGCGCATCAAGAAGGTGCCGACCCTGCGCGGGATCACCATCGTCAACCTCTTCTTCGAGGCCTCCACGCGTACGCGCATATCCTTCGAGTTTGCGGAGAAGCGCCTCGCGGCGGATACCGTCAACATCGGCGCGAGCCGGTCTTCGGTGGCGAAAGGGGAAACTCTGGTGGACACCGCCCGCAACCTGGAAGCCATGAAGATCGACATGGTGGTGATGCGGCACTGGGCGTCGGGGGCGGCGCGCTTCCTCGCGGAGCGCATTCCCTCCAGCGTGATCAACGCGGGGGACGGCGCGCACGAGCACCCCACCCAGGCGCTGCTGGACATGCTAACGCTGCGCGACCACCTGGGCGCCATCGCCGGCCGGCGGGTATGCATCGTGGGGGACGTGCGCCACTCGCGGGTGGCCCGCTCCAACATCTTCGGGCTGCTGACGCTGGGCGCCGAAGTCGGCGTGTGCGGTCCTCCGACGCTGATCCCGCCGCACATGCGCGAACTCGGGGTGCGCATCTTCCATCGCGTGGAGGAGGCGATCGAGTGGGCCCACGCCCTGAACGTGCTGCGCCTCCAGCTCGAGCGCATGGAAGCCGGCTTCGTGCCCAGCCTGCGCGAGTACAACCGCATCTGGGGGGTCTCGCGCGCGCGGCTGGCGGCGGCGCCCGAGCCGCTCCTCATCCTGCACCCGGGGCCCATGAACCGGGGGGTGGAGATCGACAGCGACGTGGCCGACGGGCCCCACTCGGTGATCCTCGAGCAGGTGACCAACGGGGTGGCGGTGCGCATGGCCGTGCTCTACCTGCTGAGGGGCGGGCGGCCCGAGAAGGCCGAGGCGGCCAAGGCGGAGGAGGTCGCGTGAGCCCGCGCCCGCTCTGGATTCGCGGAGGCAGGATCATCGACCCGGCCGCGGGGGTGGACGCCACCGGCGATCTGCTCCTGCTCGACGGGCGGGTGGCCGAGTGCGGTGGCCGGGTGGAGGGCCCGGCCGACGCGGAGGTCGTGGAGGCCGGCGGGCTGGTGGTCGCGCCCGGCCTGATCGACGTGCACGTGCACCTGCGCGAGCCGGGCGGGGAGCACAAGGAGACCATCGCCACCGGCGCGCGCGCCGCGGCCGCAGGGGGCTTCACCTCCGTGTGCGCCATGCCCAACACCAGCCCGCCCATCGACGACCCCGCCTCGGTGGGCTTCGTGGTGGCGGAAGGGAGGCGTGCGGGAGGCGCGCGCGTCTACCCGCTGGGGGCCATCTCCGTCCGCCAGGAAGGGAAGAGGCTGGCTGAGATCGGGGAGATGGTGGCGGCGGGCGCGGTCGGCATCACCGATGACGGCCATCCGGTCATGGACTCCGGGCTGATGCGGCTCGCGCTCGAGTACGCCCTGCCGTTCGGCATTCCGGTCGCCGACCACCCCGAGGACCTGGGGCTCTCACGTGAGGGCAGCATGAATGAGGGGCTGGTGTCCGCGCGCCTCGGCCTGGTGGGCAAGCCCAACGCGTCGGAGGACATCCACATCGTACGCGACCTGCTCCTGGCCGAGCTGACCGGAGGCCGCATCCACCTCCAGCACGTTTCCACCGCGTGGGGAGTGGAAGCGATCCGGCAGGCGAAGGCGCGCGGGGTGCGCGCGACCGCGGAGGCGTCCCCCCACCATCTCATCCTCACCGAGGCGGCGGTGGAGGGGTACCGCACCGACGCCAAGATGAACCCGCCGCTCCGCACCGACGCGGACGTGGCCGCCGTGCGCGCGGGCCTTGCCGACGGCACCCTGGACGTGATCGCGACCGACCACGCCCCCCACCACTACGCCGAGAAGGCGTCCGCTTTCGACGACGCGCCCGTCGG
>VYDD01000015.1 GCA_009843625.1 Gammaproteobacteria bacterium
CAGCCGGGACGGCACGCTCACCGGAACGGACCTGCTGGGTCTGGCCGGGATGCTCGACGCCGTCGACATCGATGTCGTCGCCTCGGGCGGGGTGGGCAGCATCGAGGACCTGCAGGCGCTGGCCAGCATCGAGGGCGGCGGCGGGCGCCGTCTCACCGGGGCGATCGTGGGCACCGCCCTGTACGAGCGGCGGTTCACGGTGGCGGAAGCGGCAGCCGCGCTGGCCGGGCCCGGAGGGGGCGGCTGAGATGCGGGTGGCCCGGGTCATTCCGTGCCTCGACGTGGACGCCGGGCGGGTCGTCAAGGGTGTCAACTTCGTGGATATCCGCGACGCCGGCGACCCGGTGGAACTGGCCGCCCGCTACGACGCCGAGGGCGCCGACGAGCTGGTCTTCCTCGACATCACCGTGGCCATGGCCCGGGCGGTGGCGGACGAGGTCTTCATCCCCTTCACCATCGGTGGCGGCATCCGTACCCTCGACGACGCCCGCCGTCTACTGCGGGCCGGCGCGGACAAGGTGAGCGTGAACACCGCGGCGGTGCGCCGCCCCGAACTGGTGCGCGAGATCAGCCGGGAGTTCGGCGCGCAGTGCTGCGTCGTCGCCGTTGACGCCCGCAGCTCTACGGAGGCGCCGAGCGGCTACGAGGTCTTCACCCACGGCGGTCGCACCCGCACCGGCATCGACTGCCTGGAGTGGGTGGCTGAGGCCGAGCGCCTGGGAGCGGGCGAGATCCTGCTCACCTCCATGGACCGCGACGGCACCAGGAACGGCTTCGAGCTGAACCTCACGTCGATGGTTGCGGCTGCGGTCAGCGTCCCGGTGATCGCCAGCGGGGGAGTGGGAACCCTCGACCATTTGGTCGAGGGGGTCACCGAGGGCAAGGCCGACGCGGTGCTGGCCGCCAGCATCTTCCACTACGGAGAGCACACAATCGCCGAGGCCAAGACCCGCATGGCCGCCGCCGGCATAACCGTCCGCCCCATGTGAGCGCGGCGACGTACAGGGCGACGTCATGTAGCCTCGCGTGCTCCCGTCGCTGGTGCTTCGCTGTCGCTGCTGGGAGCGGGCGTCGTCGCCAGACTCGCCGGGGACGGCCAGATGCTGATTGCGACCCTCGCAAGGGACTCGGCTCGCCTTGCAATGCTGGCCTCATCCCAGGACTCACTCTGGGCGATGTCGTAGCTAATGACCAACGATCTCTGCTTCTCGAACTCCGGCCTCTTCACGCTCCAACCGAGACTCGAGACCGAGAGGTTGAACGACGAGGTTACGAGCGTGAGATTCCCAATCCGGTCCACGGTCCGGGAGCGCTCATCGGATAGATGCAACCACCGAGGGTCTACGGAATCCTCCGGAACGGCGATGCCGTCCTTGTCGGTAACCGCCCAGTGCCTCTGCCATTTCTGAGGCATCACGTGCTCTATCTGGAGGCTGTCGTACTCAATGCTCGCTGGCGGCTCGTTCGGATCGTCGGCGCGGAGCCGTTCATCGATGGCGCCCAGGAGTAGACGAATTCGCTGCTGCGACATTCCCCCATAGCACTTCCGCTCCTGGAACGCCGACAGTACGTCCGCGTCCGTCGGCCAGCCGAGGCGACCGCCTTGGAGGCCACCTACGACGGCGTCGGCAATGTCGCCGGCCTGCACTGCAGCCCTTCTTGCATCCCGGAGGACGCGGGAGAGATGTGCTCCGTATCCGCGTGTCTGCCAGCCAACGAAGACACGGCGCAGTGCCCACGATTCGATTGCCCGCACGGCCCGAACATGATCTTCGAGTGGCAGGTGGAAGGTACGGAGCCAGGCGAGCAGCGGCACAACGGTCGTGATATCGAGCGACGTCATCCGAGCGTACGACATGGCGAGGCGCTCGTCCTCGCAGGGTGCGGCGTCGTAGATCACCTTGTACGCCTTCGCGAAGGTGCTCAATTCTTGCAGAACTACCTCGGTTTCCGGTCCGTCGTCCAGGTAGTCACGTGCCTCGCGGTAGAGATGCCCGACGTTCGCTTCCGATCCGATCGCAGCGGTGAGCCAAGCCGAGAGCAACGCATCACGGTGCCCGCGCTGCGCGTGGCCGCGCCCGACTTCTTTCTTCCACCAGTCCTCGTCGAACTGGGCCCAGTACTTGTCGTAGAGCGTGTCGACGTCTTCGTCCTTGAGCTCGCTCCGCAAGAAAAGCAGATTCTTCACCAGATCGATTGCGGAGAGCGCCGTCTGACGGCCATTGAGTACCTCAAAGATGACCTGGGCATCGTCGTTGTCGTCCAGGTCGATAACGACCAGCTTGAACAAGCTCGATAGTGCGTCGGCCAGCGCTACCAGCCGACCCTCATCCGGACTGTCATCGGAGTCGCGTGCGAAGTCACGCACCGAGTCGGCGAAGAATCTTCGAGCCTCGAAGTACCGGTGGTCGTTTCGGTGTTCGTCCGGTGGGTCATCGGCGAGCGCGTGCGGCCAGCACTCTCGATCCCTCCGGCGCGGCCAGAGCTTGTGGATCTCCTCTGGCGACTTGACCACGTCGTCAGGATTGAACAGCATCCGACGAACAGACTGCGCACGATCCGATCCCGCATTCTGCAGGACGTCGAGAAGGCCTCGAATCATCAGCTGCACGGTTGTTAGGCGCTGCTGGCCGTCGATCACGGAAAAAAGAGCAACATCTCCAGCCGGGAAGGGCAGTCCTGCACAGACGATGGCGCCGAGGAAGTGGGGCGAGATGCTCTGCTCTTCGGACTTCAGCGCCGTCCCGGTCGCACCGCTGTTTCGCACCTCCAAGAGGCGGTCGGCGATCGTTTCGAGATCCTCGAACAACAGCTTCCACTGGTTCTCCTCTGTCCACTCGTAGTCTCGTTGGAACGTCGGAATGATGTACCGACGCTCCGGCTTGAGGATCTCCTGTAGCGGATAGGTATGCGCGTCCATTGGTCCTCCGCAATCGTCTGGCCAGACCGGCGTCTCTACCCATGGCCGCCGAGCTCTCGGCCGGTCCTACGCGTAGACATGACATTGCTGGCACCGGGTAGCTGGTCACGCTACCGGGCGCTTTGCGTCTCAGAGTGGAGTGAGAGGTCGAGACACGCCAGGCCGGGGGGTGGCGACGAGTCAGACGACCGACGAATAGGGGGGAGCCCCGGGAGGGGACCAACAGAGGGACAAAGGCCCCCCGCCCGCGCCACACCCGGCCAACGACGCCGGAATACCCCC
>VYDD01000061.1 GCA_009843625.1 Gammaproteobacteria bacterium
CCCCGAAGAGCCGGGGGCGGGGCCGGTCCATCCGACTCAGGTGCGCACCCGCGCGCGCCCGGCGTACACGTTGAACCCGGTCGCCCGCGTAAACCCCACCAGGGTGACGTTGAAGCGCCGCGCCAGCTCCACCGCGAGCGATGAGGGCGCGCCCACCGCCGCCACCACCGGCACCCCGGCCATGGTGGCCTTCTGCATGAGTTCGAACGAGGTCCGCCCGCTGACCAGCACGATCCGGTCGGCCAGGGGGAGCCGTCCAGCCAGGAATTCCCGCCCGATCAGCTTGTCCAGCGCGTTGTGCCGACCCACGTCCTCGCGCAACGCGAGCAGTGCGCCGTCGCGGTCGAACAGCCCGGACGCGTGGATGCCTCCCGTCTTCTCGAACACGGGCTGCGCCGCGCGCAGGGCATCCGGCAGGGCCTTGAGCACATCCGCCCGCACCGAAAGCGTGCCGTCTGCGACCGGCGCGCACCCCTGCACTTCGATGGCCTCGAGCGACGCCTTGCCGCACACCCCGCAACTGGAAGTCATGTAGAAGTTGCGGTTCAGCAGGCCGGCGTCGAATGACGCGTCGGGCGCCAGGCGCACCTCGAGCAGATTGTACTCCTGCTGCTCGTCACCCGTGCAGTAGGAAATCTCCTGAACGTCGCGCCGATCCGACACCAGCCCCTCGGCGAAGAGGAATCCGGCCGCGAGCTCGAAGTCGTCGCCGGGCGTGCGCATGGTGACCGACACGCTGCGCGTCTGCCACTCGTCCCCCTCGGCGAACCGCACCCGGATCTCGAGGGGTTCCTCGACTGCCACGACATCCTGGCGCATAGCGCGGTCCCGGTCGCGCAGGCGGGTGACCCTGAGTCGCGTGATGCGGCGGCGTGGAACGATCATGGCGTAAAGTCAGCCGGTCCGATGGGGATGGTCAAGAAGTCCCGTACTTGCGGGACCTCGGAAACTCCGGGCAAGTTGACAGGCATAATCCGGACCCGCAGTCCCCGAGAGAGGAGCCTCATCATGAAGAATCTGAACCTGTCCTGGCGCGCGATCGCGCTTCCGGTCCTGATCCTGGCCGCGACCTCGGCGCTGGGCGGCGTCGTGCTCGCCGGGGTATCCAGCACCACCGACGAAGTCGCGAGCGCGGCTACCAGCTTCGTCGCCACCCTGGACGCCGAGGGCCGCGACCGGGCCATGTACCCCCTCGGCGACGCGGAGCAGTTCAACTGGCACTTCGTCCCGAGAGAGCGTAACGGGCTCCCGCTGAAGGCAATGACGCTTGCGCAGCGGACGGCCGCGCATCAGTTGCTCCAGTCGGCGCTGAGCACCCAGGGCTATCTCAAGGCCAACAGCATCATCGAACTCGAACGCGTTCTCGGCGTCATCGAGGAACGCGAGGAGTTCCGCGATCCGGAGGACTACTACTTCACCATCTACGGGTCCCCCTCGGCCGACGAGCCCTGGGCGTGGCGCTTCGAGGGGCATCATCTCTCGATGAGCTTCTCCTCCCTGGGGGATGAAATGCTGGTCATGGGCCCTGCCTTCATGGGAAGCAACCCGCACACCGTATCGTCCGGCCCCAAGGCGGGGCTGCGCGTGCTCGGCAATGAGGAGGATCTCGCGCGCGGGCTGGTCATGATGCTCTCCTCGAGCCAGCGCGGGTCGGCGGTCATCGCCAGCGAGGCCTACGACGACATCATCACGGGGGCCGAGCGCACAGTGGATCTGGCGTACGAGGGGATCCGGGCCTCAGCGCTCAACGACGCCCAGCGCGCGCAACTTGACCGGATCATCGGCGAGTACGTGCACAACATGGACGACGAGTCCGCGAGCCGCTGGATGGAGCGCATCGCAGCCGGCTCCGACGACGAACTCTACTTTGCCTGGGCGGGCGCCACCGAGGCGGGCGAGGGCCACTACTACCGCGTTCATTCGCCGGAATTCCTCATCGAGTACGACAACACCCAGGGCAACGCCAACCACGTGCACTCGGTGTGGCGCGATCTGCGGGACGACTTCGGGGGAGACGTGCTGCGGGCGCACTACGAGCAGGCACCGCACCACAACGAGGCGCCGCACGATCACCCGCACCGGTAACGGAGACCGGACTTCCGCCGCGCACGGGGGCACTACCGCGCGGCGGCCACAGGCTTCGCCGCCAGCCGAGACCCGGCAGCCAACAACTGACCCACTACCGGCAGGGGGTAGCCTACTACCGGTAGTGGGTCCGTGTCTGTTCGCCCGTTCGACCTCCCCTCACTCCCCTCCCGGCGGCGGCACGTCGACGGCGGCGAAGTCCGGCAGGTCCTCCGGCCCCTGGGGACCGATCCGGCCCTTCGAGGACTCGAGCAGTTCGGCCGGGTCGTACGCCACCCCGTCCTTGAACACCATGCGCACGTCGCGGGTGTTGCGGATGTCGTCCAGCGGATTCGCTCCGAGGATGACCAGGTCGGCGATCTTGCCGGCTTCGATGGTGCCCAGGTCGTCGTCCACCCGAAGGGCCTCGGCCGCGTTCCTGGTGGCGAACCGGAGCACGGCGGCCTCGGGGATGCCCGACTTCACGAACAGCGCCAGCTCCCGGTGCACCGAGAAGGGCGAGAAGAACTCGCCCGTGGACGGGTGGTCGGTTCCCATCGTGATCAGGTGCCCGCCCCCCATGTCGTAGAAACGCTTGACGAGCTGCTGCTTGACATTGTAGATGCGCTCGAACTGCTCGCTCACCTGCCGGGGCTCCGCGGCGAGGCGCTCCTCGACGAGTTCGCGGGCGTATGGGGTCAGGTAGCTCATCTCGTCCGCGAAGGGCTCGAAGATGTCGGGATCGCGGCCTCCCGAGTATCCGTACGCGCTCATGGTCGCGTTGTAGTTGACGCCCTCGTCCAGGTAGAGCTGGACGATGTGCTCGAACTCGGGCATGTCCGGAGTCATCTCCTCGAAGGAGGCGTAGGCGGAACGCACCGCCGGCATCGCATCCCCGCCCATGAAGTGCTCGATGCGGTCGATGCCCATGTGGATGGCGTCGCGCGGGTTGACCGAGCCCCCGAAGCCCGAGCCCAGATGGCCGGTCACGCTGAGGCCGTGGTAGTGGGCCCGTTCGATCAACGCCTCCAGCTGCGGGGCCCGAATGGTCTTGGCCTTGAAGCCCGCCACTCCCTCCTCGACCAGCGCGTCCACCTGGCGGTGGACCTCCTCGGCCGTGAAAAAG
>VYDD01000485.1 GCA_009843625.1 Gammaproteobacteria bacterium
CAGGGTGGTTTGGCCGGCGCGCTGGGGGCGCGCGGGCGCCCCCCCGCTCGTCGACGCCCTGAAGGCGCGGTTCGCCGACTACGATTTCTTCTTCCTCCACTTCAAGCCTCCCGACAAGGCCGGAGAAGACGGCGACTTCGACCGCAAGGTAGCCGCCATCGAGGAAGCCGACGCGATCGTCCCGGAACTCGTCGACGCCGGGCCCGATGTCATCCTCGTGACCGGAGACCACTCGACCCCCTCCGTCATGCGCAGCCACAGCTGGCACCCCGTGCCCTTCCTCCTCCACGGCGGCCCGCCCCGCAGCGACGCCGCCACCACGTTCGGCGAGACCTCCTGCCGCGCCGGCGCCCACGGCCGCATCCGAGGCTGCGACCTCATGCGCCTCGCCGCCGCCAGCGCCGGTCGCCTCACCAAGTTCGGAGCCTAGCCCGAAAGCCCGAATCCGTACAGCCCAAGCGGGTTTCCGGCGATTCCGACGCCCCCATCCACCCGACCGCCTTTCGAGCCCGTGTAAGGTTTGACGCTCTGGCGGCATCTAAGAGTACGGGGACGCTTTGCGGACGCTCGGGAGCGGTGCCGGATGATCAAGATTCTTGCGGACTCGGAAAACGACGCCGCGCTCATCGCGCGAGCCGTCGGCAACGCCGCACAGGTCGTGGCCGATGCCGTTCAATTCACGAACGGCGATGGCCCCGTCGAGTGCATGGTTCTCGGTTGCCGCCATCCCATCCCGGCGAAGACGATCGAACTCCTGCGGGACATCGAACGGAAGAGGCTGTGGATGCCCCTCATCCTCGTCACGGATCGCAAACCCGAAGCCGTTCGCCGCCTGAGCGACGTCAAAGCGTCGGCTATCGTCTGGTTCGCGGACCTCCAGACCGAACTCCCGCTCAAGATCGAAGCCGCCCGCGGCTCGGTCCCGCTCCTGCGACTGGCCGAGCAAGCCGAGGGAGCGACGCTGCCTCCTGCCCTTCGAACCGCGTTGGCGTACAGCCTCCGCGCCGCCATCGACCGACCCGCGCGTAGCGTCAAGGAGTTGGCCGCCGCTGTTCGCTACTCGCCGATCACGCTCTCGAAGGCGTTCAGCGACTGGCAGGACCTCAGGACGACCCTGAGCCAATTCCTGGAGGCTCTGGTGATCCTGAGAGCAAGGCAACTCCGTTCCTCGGGCGTGGGCTGGAAGAGCGTCAGCGTGCGCCTCGGCTTCGCCCGCGAGACGCTTCAGCGCAAGTCGAAGCGCTGGCCCGGATGCACGCTCGTGCAACTGGAGGAGGTGCCACCCGACCGCCTGCTGGCGGCGCTCGTAGAGCGGTACCTGCAGCCGACGCGGCCCGGCGACTCCGGGAACCGGGCGGCGGATTCCGATTCACTGAACGCCTGAAACCACATGCAGCCAGCCTTACACCGATTTCGTCAAAGATTCACCGATCCCGTATCTACCCAACGACGGTTGGTCGCCAATAGCATCCATGTGCGAGTCTCTGGACCGAGTCTCCGGGGGAAGAGTCCATTCTCAGCGAAGACAAGCGGTCCACGTCCAGCCGTTCCCCTCCGACCGGCGGCGGGGAGGCGAGGACGCGATCCGGCGCCCCCGCTGAGGGCGCCGCGTCGGACGGCGGCAGCACGATGCGGGACGTCGAACGGAGGCCGGATTCGCGACGTTCGCGAAAGCCGCGGCCGAAAGCACGACAATGCCAGGAAAATCACGCCAATCATCGAACTGTCAGCGCTTCCACAGTCGACCGAAACCAAGCTCGGACAGCCATCGATGCATCGCTGAGGAGTTAGCCGTGGCAACGAGAAGCCAAGACGTATCTACGGGCTGGCGCTCCCTGCGCCGTTTGATCAATCACCGAACCCCGCTCCTAAGCTCCGCGCTCGGTCTCTCGTTGCTGTCGCTGTTCTCACAAGAACTGGTCCCACAAACCACTTCGTCGCTCCCTGAGCCCAGAAGCTCTTCAACTCCTGCTTGTCCCGTTGAGGCTAGAACCCTCGGGTCGACGTTTTTCGAAACGAGCACTATCGATCTGCACGATTCGGATACCGCCCGAATTGTTGACCCGCTTGTCGTGGATGTCTCCCCGTCTGGAGATAAGATCCTTATCGGCGACCGAGCTGAATACGACATCAAATTGTTCGACCGTAGCGGCGTTCTTCGGTCCGTAATCGGAGTGCGCGGCGACGACAGGGGGAAGATATACTCACTCGACGGCGCTGCGTTTCGCGGCGACTCTTCCATCGTTGTGGCTGATGCCGGACGGCTACAGTTATTGGAATTCGCCTTGAACGGCACGTTTATTGCCGAGACATATCTACCCGTCCGCCCCATTACGTCCATCCAAGTCATCGACACCACAATCGTCGTGGCGGGCCGGTCATGGCCGATCGTCGATGCAAATGAAGTTCGGGGTGTTCATTTGGTCGCTCCCGACGGTCAAATCCATGCTCGATTCGCGTCTCAGCCTCTCCGTTCGGTTGCGCGAATTCCCCGGGCTTTGCACGCCACGGCACCCCTAGCCACCAAAACTGCCGGCGATTCGGTTCTTGTGGCTTGGCGCCTTACTAACCAAGCATCGGTTCTCGATCTTGCATCGGGCACTGGCCGAGTCTTTCCTATCGGCCATGGAATCGGCTTCATCGACCCGGACGAATTGTTAGCTAGCATTGAACCAGACCAGCACGACAACGTGTTACATCTCTCCAGCCCTCTCGTTGGTCTCTTTTCCGCGAATGACTTTGTGATTGTTAGCTATTTTTCCCCGGGAACAGATGACAACACCCTTCGACATCTTATCTATCGTCGTTCGGGTGAGTTCGTGGAGTCTGCGTCTGGTCCGCCACTCATTCTGGGGAGCTACCGGGATTCACTTCTCGCCATCGGACCCTCGCGAGTCGGTTCGGCGGGCGGAGGTTTTTCGCTTGGCATATTTGTGCCGTGTTCACCATGATCATCAACACAAAGGAGATTCACATGATGAAGATTGTACGTGTTGCTTTCGGGCTCTTGTTCGTCTTGGCGTTGTTGAGTCAGGGGCCCAGCGATATCGCTGCGACGAGTGCAGCACCCGCCTATGACGCTGAAGCAATCGTTAGTTGTAGGGGTGATGGTGAGGGCGACGTCGAGTGCCGTGTGACCGAGGTGAGGTGTTATCCGATCTGTCGATCAGGGTTTTGCTGTTGGGTGT
>VYDD01000187.1:0-1703 GCA_009843625.1 Gammaproteobacteria bacterium
GGTAGGCATGGCCCCGGTCCATATAGTGAGAGGCGTTGTCCGGCTCAAGTTCGGCAGCCTTTGTGAAGTCGGCGATGGCAAGAGCGAAATCGCCACGCGCCCGATAAGCTCTTCCCCTGTGGATGTACCACCACGCCTCTATGTACCACCACGCCTCTTCGGGGGATAATTCGATGGCCTTCGTGAAGTCCGCTATCGCGAGATCGTACTCGCCTAGCTCGAGATACCTTTCCCCCCTGGCGACGTAGTGATACGGGTTGTCCGGTTCCAGTTCTACGAGCTTGGCAATTTCCGCCAGTTCCAGATCGAATTGGCCCAATTCACGATATATGTATGATCGGCGGAGGTAGAAACTCGTGTTTTCAGGTTCGAGTTCTATGGCTTTGGCCAAGTCGGCAAGCGCCTGTTCCAAGTATCTCAGATTATAGAGTATGAAAGCGCGTTCGCTGTACAGGTCCGCGTCGTCTGGCCTGAGTTCTATTGCTTTGGCGAAGTCCTCCAGGGTGAGTTCATACTCGCCGACCTCGTAGTACATCAGCGCCCTGTCGGAATAAAAGTCGGCGTTGTCGGGGTCTAATTCTATGGCCCGGCTAGAGTCCGTTATCGCGTCTTCGAACTGATATATTTGCTGATGGTACAAGGCTCTTTGGTGGTAAAGCGCGGCGTTGTCGGGGTCGAGTTCGATTGCCTTGGTGTAGTCCCCTAACGCACGCTCGAAGAATTGGTCTATATGTGGAGGACTTAGGTCAATGACGTGGAAGTAGTCGGACTCGGCGCGCTCGAAATCTCCGCTGAACAGGTAGGCGGCGGCCCGGTCCAAGTAATTGGACGCCCAGTCCGGGTTGACTTCAATGGCTTTGGTGAAGTCGGCGATGGCGAGGTCGTAGTCGCCTCTTTCCCGGTATGCGATTCCTCGCCCCTGAAATTCCCATACGCTCCCGTAGCCATCTTCGATAGCCTTGGTGAAGTCCGCTATCGCCCTATCCAGGTCGCCTACTTGCAGAAACGCGAAGGCCCTTCCTGCGTATGCGGGTATGTATTCCGGGTTAAGCTTGATAACCCTGTTGAAGTCCGCTATCGCCAACTCGAAATCGTCGTCTTCCTCTCCTTCTTCGGAATATCTCTGGCCTCTCGAATAGTAGAAACCGACCACCTTATCCCGGATGTTTGCCGGATCCGACAGCCGCTCCCTCACCTCCTCCGGCGTCTCGCCGGTGGCGGAGGGGATGAGCGTATCAACGAAGTGGTCATAGAGCAGTGCGGTGATTTCATCTGTGAGCGCGCCGCTCTCGGACGCCCCGGTCAGCGCCGCCCTGAGTATCGCGATTACGGTCGGCGTATGGTTAGGATAGAGTTGGTCTTTCAGACGCTCTCTGACCTGGTCGGGTGTCTCTCCGGTGGCTGAGGGGATGAGTTCGTCAAAGAAGTAGTCTGCCAGCGTCTGGCTGAGCGTGTCTGTGAGTGCGCCGTTCTCCCTCGCGTCTTCGATGGCCGCTATCAGGAACTCGAATGGGGTCAGTTTTGCCTGCTCGCTCGGGGAAGCGGACGCGACTCCCACCACCGCCGTCCAGAGCAGGGCAAATCCAGTAATGACAAGGATGGCTTTCCAGAGCATACTCAGTCCAGTGTTAGCAGGGGCGCGTGGCAGACGCGACAATGCGAGACCCGTTAAGACGGAATCCTAGTCGCGCATAGTATAGGCA
>VYDD01000187.1:1713-3183 GCA_009843625.1 Gammaproteobacteria bacterium
GTTTAATTGGTTGATAATTGAAAGACCGTGTTAGTATGCCGCACTTGACTACCCCAACTCGCATTATAACCTGTCTGAGAGCAACTGAGGGAGGTTTCAGTCATGCGCGCCGCCGTTTACCAGGGTAGTCAACAGTTAGCTATCGAAGTTATTCCCGATCCGTCGCCCGGCCCCGGGCAGGTAGTAATAGATGTCAACTACTGCGCCATCTGTGGCACCGACGTTCACCACTTTCTCTACGACGTAGCGCCGCCGGGCACAGTCATGGGACACGAGTATTCGGGCGTGGTGAGCGCCGTCGGAGATGGCGTGATTCGCTGGAGCGTGGGCGACCGCGTGGTTGGCGGGGGTGGAGAACCGCCCCCGGAGGTGCGAGCGGCATCTCCGAACAGGGGTGAACGCTACAATTACCGGCTGGACGGGTTCAGCGGCCCAAGCAGCCGGGTGCGCGCCTACGCGGAGAAGGTTCTGCTGGAGGAGTGGGAGCCTGTGCCCGTGCCGGACGGTGTAACCGACGAAGAGGCCGCGATGTGCGAGCCTTGCGCGGTCACGGTTCACGCGGTGAGGTTGTCCCAGTTGAAGCTGGGCGACTCGGTGGTGGTGCTGAGCGCGGGGCCGATAGGGCTGCTCTGCGCGCAGGTGGCGCGCGCCGCCGGAGCGAGCAAGGTAATCGTGTCGGAGCCGGCCCCGGCGAGGGCCGAGGCCGCGCGGCGGCTGGGGATGGACGCGGTAATCAATCCATTGGAAGAGGACGCCGAGCAGCGCGTGGTGGAGCTTACGGACGGCAACGGCCCGGACGTGGTGTTCGAGTGCGCGGCGGCGAAGGGCACGCTGGACCAGGCGCGTAACATGGCGCGTCGCAACGGACAGGGGGTGCTGGTGGCGATAGTGAGGGAGCAGACGCCGGTTCTGCCGCCGGACTGGATGGCGCGGGAGGTCAGTCTGAAGACGTCGTTCGGGACGCAGCCGGAGGACTGGCGCATCGCGCTCGACCTGATACGCTCAGGCAAGGGCACGATGGAGCCGCTGGTGTCGGAGGCGAGGTTCCTGCCGCTTGACGAGATACAAGGCGCGTTCGAGGCTCTATGCAACCCGTCTAACGAAGTGCAGATGGTAGTGAGGCACGGCTGAATATGAGTACACTGGCATTTAGTCCAAACCAGTTTGGCGGGGTTGTTACGGACCCGCATAACTTGCCCAACGACGTGCATGAATTCAAAGAAATGCTTCGCGAGTCGGTGGACGCCTGGATCGCGGAAGGATACAGGCTGGTCTGGCTCGAACTGCCGCTGTCCAGGTCGGCCTTCGTCCCCGTGGCGGCGGACATGGGATTCGAGTATCACCACGCGAAGGAAGACTACGTGATGATGACGCTGCGCCTCACGTTCGGGGCGTACATCCCGCCCTACGCCACGCACTACATAGGGGCGGGGGCGGTCGTCATCAACGAGCGCGAGGAGATCCTGGTGG
>VYDD01000424.1 GCA_009843625.1 Gammaproteobacteria bacterium
GCGGACATGCTGCTCCCCGCGAGCCCACCGGAAGAAAGTCGTTCGCCCTAACGGCAATCCCAGTGCCTCGTTCCACCGGCACCCCGCCGGCCACTAGCGGCTGGAAGTTGGCCGCCCGGTTTCGAGAAGGTGCCGCAGTTTCCAGGCCCGTAGCTGCACTGCCCCGACGGTCCGCCCCAGGACGCGCGCGACGTCCGGCCAGGTGCCCATCGGGACCCGCTCCGGGTGATCCTCGACGATACTGGCGATCAGGCGGTCCTCCTCCTCGGTCCACAACCCCTCCTCGGTCCAGAGCCCGCCGGTGTGGCCCCGCTGGTGCATCAGCCGGCGGTATCGATCCACGCAGGCCTGTGCCGTCTTGCCCAGACGATTGGCGATCGCCGCGAACGCGCCACGGCCCCGGTAGCGTTCGGTATGTGGCGTGAGTTCGATCTCGAGGAGCGCCGCGTCCATCTCGGGCGTTCATAGCGGTGGCCGAGGTGCCGTCCGGCCCCCGGCGTTCCGCCACTGAAGGTAGTGTTTGTTGCAGCGACCGCGCGCGAGGTGCGGCTCATCACAACCCGGCTCGCCGCAGACCCGCCTACCCATCCGCCAGCAACCCGGAGGTAGCCAGCGCCTCGTTCACCGGGACGCCACCCGCAACGAGCTTCTGGAACGCCTGGGCGCGCCCGGCTAGATCGAGCGGGTACGAGTCGAAGACAAGACGGACCTCGGCCTCCAGCTTCTCGCTCAACTCGTCCTGCAAAAGCCTCGCCATCGGGAGCACGACGTTCTGGTGCCACCTCCGGATCGCCTCGCGCTGGCTGGTGCCGTCGGAGTCGATGAACAGGCTGGGCGGCGTGCCCGTCGCCGCCAGGACCGCCTCGAAGGCGTCCGATCGCACGCGCACCATCGACTCCGGGGGCGTCGGCCCGAGCCGGGATGCCTGCCAGTCTCGTTGGGGAGCGGCCGACCGACCATCACCCCAACCGGCGTGCGTCGTCTCCAGGAGCAAGGCCTTGCCCCTCGCGCTCCGGAGATCGGCCTTGAGCGTGGCGAGCGGGTCTTCCTCTCCACCGTCGCCCCCATCCGAAGGAATGGCGAGCAGCTGCGCGAGCGGCCCCTGGGCTTCATCGGTCAGGGAGCGCTCCGCCTCACTCTGGAGCCGTGCGGTAGTGTGCGCCCAAGAGAGCGGCCCGGTCCCGACGTAGGGCTGCCCTGGTGTCGAGCCCCAGGTCACGAAGACCACGCCCGAGTACGAGATGCTCATCGTCGTGGAAGTGGACGGACCGTAGTAGGTGGCGCGCACCATCCATGTGTCTGGGTGGGCGTCGCCCTCGAAGTGCCACGAGGAACTCGGGAGCAGCGTCACCTTGCCCATCATGTCCACGTGGATGAGGTGCATGGAGTCGCCGGACCGGATCAGATCCCGGCCTGCCTGGGCCAGGAAACGGCCCGTGACCGCCTCCTGGACGTGGGGGGGACCTTCCACCCGTGCCGAGGCGAACGCGCGGCTCAGCGCGCCCGCGGCGGCCTCCACGGCGGCCGTGGAGGATGCGTCGGCGGCCTTGCCCGCCGCCTGGGCCTCGATCAGTCGGACTACCGCGTCGGAGAAGTCACCCCCCGAGTCCCGCTTCTCGCGCTTCCGCCACGGCCAACGCATCAGACGGCCCCCGCCCGGCGCACTTTCCACGGCGCGAGTAGCGACATGGCCCCGGAGTGTCGGAGCGCGCCCTTCTGACCCACGGCGTACTCGGTGCTGCGCGGTCCCGTCTCCACCTTGGCGATGCTACCGGCGGCCGTGTGCCCCAACCAGCCCGCGCAACGGACCGCCGCCTCGTTCTGGATCGCCTCGGGCGCGTCCGGCGCGTACCGCTCCACCAGCGCCGTCGCCACGGAGAGAAGCCTGGTCGCCTGGTCGTCGGCGAGCTGTGCAGCGGCTCCCAGGTCCGCGGCAGAGATGTTTACAGCCACACTCGCCTCCTGCGGTCAACGAGGGTCGCGGCGTAAGCGCGGGCGTCCACGGTCGTCTCCGCGTAGGCCGGACGGGCAACCAGCGAGTACTCGAAGACCACGCAATCCAGGATCTCCCGCACAAGGGCGTCGCCCGGGCCGTCCTCGCGCACCAGGCGCTCGCCGCCCTTTCCGGCGGGCACGGCGAACCCCGGGCTGATCCCGCGAAGCTGGCCGCCCCTCACGGCCCGCACGGCGTCCTCCACCCAGGAAGGCCCCTCGCCCTCCGGTGGCAGCGTCGCCTCCAACTCGACAGCTTCGCGGGTGTGTGCGACGGCCAGCGTCCCGGTCCTCATGTCGGCCAGGGTGCGGTTGTAGTCGTGCCCGGTGAGCAGGAAGGTGTTGCGCTTCTCGAGCGCGTCCTCCAGGGCCTCCAGCCGCTTCGCCTTGGTGGCCTTGTCGAGCGCGGACGCGATCACCTTGGCCATCTCGCCCTGGAGCTTCTCGAACTCGCGCACCTGCCAGTACATCGAGCCGGACGCGAACCGCTCCTTGCGGGTGCGTCCCGCGCTCCGGACGGTGGCCGTCTTCCGATACGGGAACCGACCGCTCAGGACGCGGCGGTTGCCCCGTGCGCGAACCTCCAGCGCGCCGTCGAGGATCGGGTACTCCATGTCATCAGCTCGACACCCGGAAGCTCACCTGCTTGTAGGCGTCCGGCTGCACCAAGATCACGTCCCCGAGCAGGACGTGCATCGTGAAGTACCGCTCGCCCTGGGCGGACCCGCTGTAGATGTCGTCGATGCTGATCTCGTTCCAGTGCGGGCAAACCGCGGTCCGCATTCCCGAGCGGCCCTTCCGGTGGAGGATCGCCTGTTGGACATGCGCTGCCTTGTCCGGCATCCGCTTGTTCGTCCACCAGCCGCCGAACTTCGACATGGCGTAGTCGGCGAACGCGACGTCGCCGCGATGGCCGTTGTTCGTCCCCACGTCGCGGAAGGCCTTCGCCGACAGCCGGTAGGTCTCGGGACCGCAGACGATCGCCACCTCGTTCATGCGGCTGGCCCACAGTCCGTCGATGCCGCCCGCGAAGGCCTCGACGAAGGTGTCGAAGCCCGCCACGTCGGCTCCCGGCGCGCTCGGGTCGGTGAGAGCGTTGAAGATGCCTTTGAGGTCGGCCCCGGATTTACCCGCCGCGCCGTTGATCGCCTGATCGTCGAGTTCGTCCGAAAGCACTAGAGACAGA
>VYDD01000021.1:0-1709 GCA_009843625.1 Gammaproteobacteria bacterium
CACGACCAGTGGCTGCATCCGGGCCACGGCCGTGGATGCCTTCTCCTACAACTTCCGGACGATCGTGGCTGAGGAGTGCGTCTACGACCGCATCGGCGCCAGCCACGACGTGGGGCTGTTCGACCTCGACGCCAAGTACGCCGACGTCATGTCGACGGAAGCGGTCATCGATCGGCTCAGGGAGTTGACGGCTCCGTCCGGCTGACCGCCGGGGAGTGGTCGCGCTTCGGCCGTAGGACGGCCAGCGCGGCGACGGCCACCACGGCGATGGCGGCCAGCACGATCAGGGCGGCCTGGCCCACGGCGGTGGTGAACGCCTGCGCGCGGGCGATCTTGTCGCGCCGGCGGGCCGCCGCCGCGAGGCCGGGGGGCGGGGCGCTGCGCCCCAACGCCAGGTCGGTGGTGATCTCGCTGGGCACATCCGGGTCGAGACCGGCGTCTCCCAGCAGCGAGCGGTAGATGCCGCCGACCCGCGAGGCGACCAGCGAGCCGATGATGGCGATCGAGAGGAGTTGGCCGAGCTGGATCGCCACGGTGTGCGCGCCCGAGACGATCCCGCCGCGGGAGGCTGGCGCGGCGCTGAGCGCCAGATGAAGCGAGACCGCCGGGAACACCGACATGGCGCCCCCAACCAGCGCCAGGGCGATGCCGACGACGGGGTAGGGCGATGTGGGGGGCATCCGGGAGACCAGCACCAGGCCGGCCACCTCCAACAGCACGGCCGATCCCAGCATGCGGCCGAAGCCGAACCTCTCCAGCAGGCGCATGGCGAAGGGGGAGATCAGGGCGGCCACGACGCCGAAGGGCATGAACGCGGCACCCGCCACCAGGGGCGAGAAACCGAGTATGCCCTGCAGGTAGGTGATCACGAAGAACATCGTCCCGACCACCGAGACGATCGCCAGCAGCATGATGATGAGGCCCGCGGCGAGGCGCCGGCGGTCGATCCCCACCTCGGGGCGGGAGCCGGCCCCGCGGCGCAGGGCCGCTGTCATGAGCGCCAGCACCCCGAGTCCTCCGAGCATCCGCCACAACACCGAGCCGGAGCCCCAGCCCTCCTGGCCGGCGCTGATGAGGCCCCAGATCAGCAGGGCCAGTCCGACCGCGCCCGCAAGACTGGGCAGCACGCGAAGGTCGGTTGCAGCCGAGGGTGCCGGATCCTCCCGCACTCCGATCAGCACGGGTACAAGGGCGGCCAGTGCGAAGCCGCACGACAGCCAGAAGATCGACCACCACGGCCAGGCCCGCAGCAGCAGCCCGCCGATGAGGGGGCCGATCGCCGAACCCCCGAGCGCGCCGGTGAACCACAGGCCCAGCGCAATGTTGAGCGGCCGCCCGGCCGGCAGGTGCACACGCAGCAGCGCCACCGAGGCCGGGAAGGCCAGCGCGGCTCCGGTGCCCGACACCGCCCGCAGGCCGATCAACAGTCCCATGCTGCCGGCGAAGGCGCTGCCGACGGTGCCGGCAATGAAGAGCGTCAGTCCGGAGCGGAGCATCAGCGAGGCGCCGAAGCGGTCCGTCAGGCCGCCCCCCAGCATGACCAGTGCCGCCAACGGAAGGAGGAATCCCGAGAACATCCACTGGGTTGCCGAGAGGTCGGCGCCGAGCGCCTCGGCGATGGTCGGCGCCCCCAGCAGCACCGTCGCCTGGTCGAGATTCAGGACGAGGCTGGTGAGTGCTCCTGCTGCGGTCACCCACCAGTGGGATCG
>VYDD01000021.1:1719-3161 GCA_009843625.1 Gammaproteobacteria bacterium
GTCATGCGCGGTCAGGGCACCCGCGCCGGACTGGTCACTCTCCCTCGACGCGGTCCACGAAGGACATCACGGCGTCGGAGAATTCCTTCGGGAACTCCGGCACGACTGCCACCCAGCCGCGGATGTTGGGCTCGGGGCCGGGGATCTCCACATACTCGCTGTGGGGGATCGCGGCGTGCGCCTTGGTGGTGTAGGAGTACAGAACCTCCTCGGTCACGTTGAGGACCAGTACCGGGCACTGCAGCTTGGGGTACGCCGCGTAGTGGTCGTACTGCACGACCGCCACGTACGTCCACCAGTAGTTCGGCCCGGCCTGCAGCTTGGCGATGAGCTCTCGGAGGTATGTCTCGCCGTCGTTCTCGG
The DNA here is from genome assembly GCA_009843625.1 of Gammaproteobacteria bacterium. Lineage (GTDB taxonomy): Bacteria > Gemmatimonadota > Gemmatimonadetes > Longimicrobiales > Gaopeijiaceae > BD2-11. The sequence goes on from VYDD01000021.1 coordinate 2,083, forward strand.
TGGCGAAGTGAGCGACGTAGTCCAGGATGTCGTTCGCCAGGAACTCGCCCTTGCCGTCGGGCACCCAGCCCGACTTCAAGTCGTCACGGGACAGCCAGTCGTCGCGCTCGGCCTGGTCGTCCACAGCGAGGATCGGTGCGATCACGAGCGATTTGACCCGCTCGGGAGAGTGGGCCGCCACGTCCACCGCGATGCTGGCGCCGGTGTGGAACCCGACGATGTTCGCCTGCCGGTACCCCAAATGGTCCAGCAGGCCGATGACGGCCTGGGAGTAGTACGGAATGCCCTCGGTCGGTTGCTCGGCGGGATGGTCGGACATCCCGAACCCGGGCGTGTCCATGGCGATCGTGTGGTAGCGCTCGGCGAAGTAGGGGATCGCCCGCAGCCACATGACCGAACTGCTGGCGGTCTGGTGCAGCAGGATCAACGGGGGGCCCTCGCCGGCCTCGACGTAGTGAACCTGCCCGACCGCGGTGTCGGCGTACCCTCGCCTCATTGGACCCCCTAGCAACAGTCCGGGTGCAGGACGTGGGGTACAGTACCCCGCGCACCGGATGCCGGCGGCGGAGGGGCCTGCGGCGGAGGGGATCACGATGCTGGAAGCGGAGGGAACGAGCCGCAAGCTCATCAGCACCCGTCACGGCCATCTGCACGTGCGCAGCAACGGCGAGGGTGAGCCACCGCTCGTGCTGCTGCACATGGGCCTCTCGTCGGGTCGCATGTACCGGATCCGGCGGCTCGCCGTGGTGACCGTGCCGGTGTTCTCGCCGGAGGAGATCCCCCAGTACAAGGACAACTACCTGCACGAACCCAGGCCCGAGGCCGACGGCACCCATCTCGACTGGTACTGGCGGTGGTGGCGTGACGGTGGGTTCGGGGGCGCCGCTGAGCGCTCGCGCGCCTGGTCACCGGACCTGCTGCACGAGTTCATGATGGATCATCTGGGGGCGCAGCCCGATCCCTGGATGACGTACCACGCCGTCTTCGACCATCCGACCGGCGAGTTCGTCTCGAAGATCCGCCAACCGTTCCTGGTAGTCGACGTCCACGACGATCTGACCGCCCAGACAGCTCGGGCG
>VYDD01000323.1:0-1075 GCA_009843625.1 Gammaproteobacteria bacterium
GACTTACGTACAAATATAACGCCACTGAAATCGGCCTCTCAGGATGCCCTGTAGTGGCCGAAGCGCGGTCGGGAGACCTTCGAAGGAGGCAGCCGCCTGCGAATGCCGTCAGCGAGCCCGCCAGCGCCCCTGGCGGGCCAAGGCGACTGGTGTCTCGGATTCCGCCGAATCGCGGGCTCCGAAACTGTCAATGGCAGAATGGGACACGCGGATGTGAATTCGGGACGCAGCGCGGGCCAGCCGCCGACCCCTGGCGAACAACACCGCCAACGGCCGACGCGCCCGCCCGTCAATGGCAGAATGGGACGGCCGCATGTGGCTTCGGGCCATCCTGGTTCCGGCCGCATGTGACTTCTGGCCGTCCTGGTTCCGGCCAGCACGGAGTTGCGAGATCCGGGCATGTCAATGCGATGCGAGCCCGGTTGACGGGTTGCTCACAATCAGTACCGTAGGGGAGCAGGCCATTCACGCTTCCTGACCGGTCCGCGGGACCCGGAGGATCCATGAGCGACGATCAACTCAATCATCCGGACGACCGACCCGATCCCTCGGACGACCGACCCGATCCCTCGGCCGAAGAGTCCGTCGATGTCGGGGGTCACCCCAGGGGCACGCTCGCCATCGTCGGCATCTACGGGCTGCTGTTCGTCGTCGGCTGGCTGTTCATCTACTTCGGGGTGTTCCTGCCCCGGGGTCCCCTGACCCAGTGAGGGGACCATGCCTCTGACCCAGTGAGGGGGCCATGCGCGTAGATCTCTACGAGAAGATCTGGATGTACGCCGCGGCGGGCATCATCCTCGTCTTCCTGGCGTCGATGGGATACACCACGCTCGGGCGCGCCATGCAGCCGCCCAGCCACATCGAGACCATCGACCCGGCGTCCGTGCGCACCGACCCGGAGTTCGGCAGTCCGGGCGTGACGATCCATGAGGACGGCACCGCGACGGTCGTAATCCAGGCCTTCATGTTCGCGTTTCTGCCCCTCGAGATCCGGGTGCCGCGGGGGAGGGACGTCACCTTCCGCATGACGAGCCCCGACGTGATTCACGGGTTCCAGATCGTGCAGACCAACGGC
>VYDD01000323.1:1085-3159 GCA_009843625.1 Gammaproteobacteria bacterium
CTACGTGAGCCAGTTCACGACCCGGTTCGACCGGGCCGGCGAGTACCTCATCGTGTGCAACGAGTATTGCGGCGTCGGCCATCACGTGATGTCGGCAACGCTCATCGTCGAGGACATGCCGGCAACGACCGGGGAGGCATCGGCCGGAACCGGGGACGGATCGGCCGGGCTCGGAGAAGCATCGGCCGGGACCGGGGCATCCGCCGCCGGGACGGAGGGTGACCGATGATCGGCGGCGTGAGGGACGGGGGCAGGAAGCTCGCGCTCGCGAACCTGTGGGTCGCCATCGGCGCCTTCGCGGTGGCCTCCGGGATGGCGTTCATGCAGTCGCTGTCGCGGGCCAACCTCGACTTGCCGTTCCGGAGCGCGAGCGTCTACTACATGTCGGTGACGGCGCACGGCGTCCTGATGGCGATCGTGTTCACCACGTTCTTCATCATGGGCTTCGGCTACGTGGTGGCCGAACGGGCGCTGGGGCGGCCCATCGTCTTGAGGAAGCTCGCCTGGGCTTCCTGGTGGTTGGCGTTGATCGGCACCGCGATGGCCGCCTGGGCGATCCTGTGGGGCGAGGCGTCGGTGCTTTACACCTTCTATCCTCCGCTGATGGCCCACCCCCTGTTCTACATCGGGGCCGCGCTCGTGGTCGTCGGCTCGTGGGGTTGGTGCTGGGTGATGGCGCGCACCTGGATGATCTGGAAGAGGGAGAATCCGGGGGTGCGCACTCCGCTCCCCGTGCACGGCATGCTCGCGACGATCATCGTCTGGGTGCTGGCCACCATCGGCGTGGCGGCAGAGGTGCTGATCCTGCTGATTCCGTGGTCGCTGGGCATCGTCGACACCATCGACCCGATGCTGGCACGCATCCTTTTCTGGTGGTTCGGCCACCCGCTGGTCTACTTCTGGCTGCTGCCGGCCTACGTCATCTGGTACACCATCACGCCGAGGATCGCGGGCGGGAAACTGTTCAGCGATCCGCTGGCCCGGCTGGCGTTCGTGCTGTTCATCCTGCTGTCCACGCCGGTGGGCTTCCACCATCAGCTCGTCGACCCCGGCGTGTCGGCCGGCTGGAAGCTCTTCCACACCTTCAACACGCAACTGATCCTCTTCCCCAGCTTCGTCACCGCCTTCACCGTCATCGCGTCGTTCGAGGTCGCGGGCCGCATGAAGGGTGCCAGGGGCCTGCTCAACTGGCTCGAGGAGCTTCCCTGGGGCGATCCGGCGTTCTCGAGCGTCGCGCTGGCCATGCTCATGTTCGCCATCGGCGGATTCGGCGGCGCTATCAACGCGGCCTACGGCATGAACGCCATGGTGCACAACACCGCGTGGATCCAGGGACACTTCCACCTGACGGTGGGGACGGCGGTCGCGCTGACCTTCATGGGGACGTCGTACTACCTCCTGCCCCGGCTGACGGGCCGCGAACTCGAGCTGTCGCTGCTGGCGCGCATCCAGCCCTATCTGTGGTTCGGCGGGATGCTGCTCTTCTCCATCGCCAACCATCTGACGGGGCTGGCCGGCATGCCGCGGCGCGTCTACGACGCCAGCTATGGAGGCAGCGAGATCGCGCAGCAGTGGGTAGCCGGCACCGGCATCTCGGCGGTGGGCGGCATCCTGCTGTTCATCAGCGCCGCCTGCTACGTGGCCGTGATGCTCGGCACCGGCCTGGCGGGCAGGAGAATCGACCCCGAGCCCATCGAGTTCGCCGAACCGCTCCAGGGCGAAAACGGCAAGGCCCCCATCCTCGACCGCTTCGGCCTGTGGTTCATCGTGGCCGCCATCCTCGTCGCCGCGGCCTACGCATGGCCCATCGCCGAGCACCTGTCGATGGAACGCTTCGGCTCGCCGGGATTCCAGCCGTTCTAGTCAATCCGCGGCGCCGGTTCCGCCCCGCTTCCTGAACTCCACAGCCGGTCTGATTCGCGCGGCACGGACGTGTCGATCCCGCGCAGAAACCCGCGCGACGCTTCGATGGGCTCGACCGGGATCAGCTCGATTCGCCCCTTGTAGCCGATGGCCTGAAGCTTCTTGCCAGGTTCGAGATCGAGATGCTCGCGCACGTCGTTGGGGAGAGCGC
>VYDD01000396.1 GCA_009843625.1 Gammaproteobacteria bacterium
GACCAGGGCGTTCCGCCCACGCAGATCGATCAGATCGTTCATCAGACTCCCAGCCTTCAGTGCAGGTCTCGCGATTTCACCGCGGGCTCCACCCGTCGGACGGCCGCATCGGGCGTTACTCCCACCGATAGCCGAATCGAAGGTAATAGAACCCCCCGTTCGACCCGAACGGCGAGTTGGGACCGTATCGATTGCCCGAAAAGACGGCGTTGGGGTTCTCCTGCGGATAGTGGTTGAGGGCGTTCTGCCCCCCGACCGTCACGGTCGCCGCCTCACTCAACGAATACGACGCCTCCAGGTCGACGAGATGATTGCCGCCGTAGGACGTATCATCTCTCGAATCGAACCAGCCGGCGTAGTAGCTGAGCCGCGCCAGCAGGCGCACGCCGCCGAGGGCATGCTTGCCTGTCACCAGCCAGCGGTAGCTCGGGAGGCCTTCCTGCAACTGCCTGATGCGGGTGTCGTTCACCACATCCGGATCGTACCGGGTGACGCGCGTATCGGTGTGATTGAAGGCCAGGCTGAGCTCCGTATCGCTGGACGAGGGAGGCGCCCAGGTCGCAACGATGTCGATCCCCTGCGTGCGGGTCTGGAAGTCGTTGGTGAAGAAACGGAAGTTCTGCAGATTGGTCGCGCTCGAGATGCCTTCCGCGACAAGCTGGGCCTTCTGGGCGTCGGTCAACTCGAACGACTGGGTGAGCGCCAGGCGGTCGGAGACGCGGACGTGGAAGTAGTCCGCGGTAAGCTGAAAGGGACCGGCCCCCATCACGGCCCCCATCGCCACGTTGCGCGACTTCTCGGCGTCAAGCGCCGTGCCGCCCACCAGCTGGGCGACCCTCGAAGTCGAGGGAATCGTGCCGTTGTTGACCAGGTCGCGGAGCTCGCGGTTGAACTGGGTCGACACGTTGAACGCGTTCTGCTGGCCCGGTGTGGGCGCGCGGAAACCGGTGCTCAGGCTGCCGCGCAGTGCAAGTCCCTCCACCAGCGCGTAGCGGGCGGCGAGCTTCCCGTTCAGGGTGGCGCCGAAATCCTCGAAGTTCTCGAAGCGGAGCGCTCCCCCCAGGTTCCAGCGGCCTTCGCCGGGTTCCAGCACCTCTGCGTCGCCGTAGAACGCGTAGTTCGCGCGGTGCCAGTCTCCGGCGGCGATCGGGCTGAAACCGGGGAAGCCGTTGGACCCCGCGCTGAACCCCTGGGCGGCGTAGGGACCGATCACCCACGACTCGTCCTGGCCCAGGCCGATGGTGAAGTGCTCGTCGCGCCATTCTGCGCCCGCGGCGAGGTTGACCATGTCGCTTGCGGCGTATCCCAGATCGACGTTGACGCTGACTTCCTCCTGCCGGTAGAGGCCGGGGTCGAACTCGTCGGGCGTGTCGGGGCCCAGCGAGGCGTTGACGGTGTTGAAGATGAAGAAGTCCACCTCGTTGGCACCGTAGCTGGCGCTGGCGTCCCAGAGCAGCCCTCCCGCGGTCTGGCCCTTCACCCCGGCGACCACGGAGGCGTCGGTGACGTCGGCTCCGAACTGGGGCGTGAACCCGCCCGGAAACATCTTCTGGAAGGTGAAGCAGTTCGGGTCGGCCATCACCTGGGCGAGCGCGGCCTGGTCGGGCAGCCCGTCGTTCACCCGGACGGTGGGACATCCCGCCGACCGGTCCAGCACTCCGTCCCTGGCGTCGAGCGCATCCCCGATGAGAAGGGTCTCGCCCCCGTCGCTGCTGAAGACGGCCGCGCGCGTGTTGGGATTGCGGAAGAAGAAGCCGCCGGTGACCCGTTCACCGGCGTAGTTGGCGTGCCCGTAGAACTGGGTGCCGCCGCGCAGCAGGTGGCCGAAGTTGCCCCACAGCTTGAAGTCGTCCTCGATCTTCGGAGAACCCCAGATCTGGGCTGGATCGCGCACGTGCGTATTCCCCACCGACGTCAGGAGAGCGGCGTCCGAGCGCTGCACGCTGCGGCTGGTCGCGTCCGCGTCCCCGTACTCCGCGCTCAGGTTGGCGAACCCGAACGCGCCCAACGGCAGCCCGATGTTGCCCGACACGGTGTACGACTCACCTCCGCCGTCGGCGAACCCTCCCCCGCGCACCTCGAGCGCACCGCCGGAACGATCGTTCCTGAGCTGGAAGTTCATGACTCCGGCGATGGCGTCCGAGCCGTACTGGGCCGACGCTCCGTCGCGCAGCACCTCGGCCTGGCGCAGCGCGATGGCCGGGATGCTCGACAGGTCCGGTCCCTGGGCGCCGTCGGAAACCCCGTTGCCGATCCACAGGATGGCCGCCGCGCGGTGGCGCCGCTTTCCGTTGACCAGCACGAGCGTGTGGTCGGGCGCCAGCCCGCGCAGGTTGGCCGGGCGGATGATCTTGGCCGCGTCGCCGGTGGCCTGCGGGTTGATGTTGTAGGAAGGCACCACGGTCCGCAGCAGGTCGGCCACGTCGGTGTCGCCCTGGTCGACGAAGTCCGACGGCGGGATGGCGTCGATGGGCACCATGGACTCGGTGACGGTGCGCGGCCGTGCCCGGGTGCCGATGGCGACGACCCCCTCCAGGGCGATGGCCTCCTGTGCCAGCACCATGTCGAGCCGGGTCGTCACGGCGTCGGTGACCACCACTTCGCGACGCTCCGCGTGGTAGCCGATGAGCCGGATCTCCACCACCCGGGCGCCGGCCGGGATGCCCGCGATCCGGTAGTGGCCCTCCGTGTCGGTGATGCCCCCCGTCCCGAGTTGCGGCAAGGAGATCTGGACGCCGGCAAGGGACCGCCCGGTGGCCGCGTCGCGCACCTGTCCTTCCAGCGCACCCTGGGCCGACAGTGCTCCCGCAGGCCCGAGGATGAGGGCCGTTGCATGCAGAAGCTGCTTCAAGATTCGCCTGATCATGGGGCGAAGCTCCCGTTCTTTCGATGGAGTGCCGGACCGGTTATTTGCTGGAGCGGACCGGGGTCCAGGCATCGTTGCTGTCACAGGCTCAGGTCCAGCGTCACGAAGTGGTTACTTGCGCGAACCCCGGCGGGATCCCATTGTGACGGATTGCTGTTTCCCGTTGTCCCTGCCGTCCGATGTTGCGGGGCCTGCTCCCGCGATGTTGGGGGAGCCTCCCCGATCGGCCGGCGCCGCTGTTCCCGCCGGCGGG
>VYDD01000375.1 GCA_009843625.1 Gammaproteobacteria bacterium
GCTGTTCACCTTGCCCGCGGGGGAGGAGAACAAGATCCGCCGGAGCTGGTCGCGCCTCTCCGACGAGCTGCTGGCCGCCGGATTCGGACGCGACGGCTGCGTGGTCGCGCTCGGGGGCGGGGTGACCGGCGACCTCGCCGGCTTCGTGGCCGCGACCCTGCTGCGCGGCATTCCGGTGGTGCAGATTCCGACCAGCCTGGTCGCCATGGTGGACGCCTCGGTTGGGGGCAAGACGGGGGTGGACACCCGGGCCGGCAAGAACCTGATCGGAGCCTTCCACCCGCCCCGGCTGGTGGTCGCCGATCCCGACTACCTCGGCACGCTGCCTGCGGCGGAGCGCGCCCAGGGGCTCGCCGAGGCGGTCAAGCACGGGGCGATCCTGGATGAGGACTACTTCGAGGAGGTTGGGCGCTCCGCCGCGGGGGTGCTGGCTGGAGACGGCGCCGCCATGGAAGCGGTGGTGCGCCGGTCGGTGGAACTGAAGGCCCGCGTCGTCAGCGCCGACGAGCGGGAAGGAGGGCTCAGGCAGCTGCTCAACTTCGGGCACACCCTCGGGCACGCGCTCGAGGCGGAATCGGGCTACGCCCTCCCACACGGTTCCGCCGTCTCGCTCGGCATGATACTGGAGGCACGCGCGGGCGCGCGCATCGGGCGGACTGCGCCGGGTACCGCCGACCGGCTGCGCGAGGCGCTCGACGCCTGCAGCCTCCCCACGGTCCTTCCCCAGGGCACCGATGCCGTCGCCGTGCTGGCGCGCACGCGCACCGACAAGAAGATGCGCGCGGGGTCCGTCGCCTACGTTCTCCTGGACCGCATCGGACGAGTGGACGGGACGGGCGGATGGACGCACGCCGTGCCCGACGAAGTCGTGCTGGCTGTACTTGGCGAGGCGGGATGAGTTCTCCGCAAAGTCCGTCGCCCTCCACCGCCGCCGATGTGCTGGCAGCGGCCGCCGCCGCTCCGGGCCGGCCGTTTCTGCTTTCCGGGGACGGCATGATGACCTACGGACAGGTGGAGAGCCAGGCCCGCGACCTGGCGGCATCCCTGCACCACCTGGGCATCGAGCGGGGCGAGCGTCTCGCGATCCTGCTGCCCGGCTGCCCCGAGTTCATCGTGGCGGTCTTCGCGGCGGCCAGGCTGGGGATCGTCGTGGTGCCTCTGAATCCCCGCCTCCCGCCGCTGGAGCTGCGCTACCGCCTCCGTCACTCGCAGGCCGTGGCCGCGGTGACGCCCGAGATGTTCGAGGGGATCGACTACCTGCAGTTCGCCGAGGACGTGCTGGAGGATCTGCCGGAACTGGGCTATGTGATCACCGTCGGCGAGGAGGACCTCTGGTACGACGACCAGATCTACCAGTTTGAAGACCTGGTCTCGGCGGGACGGGGAAAGGAATGTCCGCGCCCGGACGTCGCCTCCGACGACCTCTTCGCGATTCTCTACACCGCCGGAACCACCGGGAAGCCGAAAGGCGTGGAGCTGACCCATGACAACCTGGTGATACCTGCGCGCCAGACCGTGGCGGAGCTGGGGGTGACCTCCACGGACCGCGTTATCGGGCCCAGCGACATCTTTCACGCCTTTGCGCTGGGTCCAGCCATCCTCGGCACCGCGAGCACGGGTGCGTCGATCGTGCTGCAGGAGAGCTTCGACGGCGATGAGGCGCTGAATCTGATCGAACGGCACGGCGTCACGGTGCACTACGGGGTGCCCACGCACTTTCTGACGGAGCTGTACGAGCAGCGGCGCATGCCGCGCGACCTCTCCAGCCTGCGCTGCGGCATCGTCACCGGGGGCCCCATCGGGGATCCGGCGCTGCGCCATGTGCGCGAGGAGCTTTGCCCGAACCTTCAGGTGGCCTATTCACTCACCGAGGCCGGGTCCACCCTGTCCATGACTCGCGCCGAAGATCCTCCCGAGAAGCAGCGCTTCACGGTGGGACGGCCGCTGCCCGATGCCTCGGTGCGCGTGTGCGACGGCGACGGGTCCGTGCTCCCGGTCGAGAGCCTGGGGGAGATCCGGGTTCGCGGCCCCGGCGTGATGCGCGGCTACCACCGGCAGCCCGACAATACCCGGCGGCACTTCGACGCCGACCGGTTCCTTCACACCGGCGACATGGGCATCGTGGATGACGACGGCTACCTGCATTTGGTAGGTCGCCAGGGCGATGTTATCATTAAGGCTGGGTTCGATGTGTATCCCCGGGAAGTCGAGAACAGAATCGCGACCCACCCGGCGGTGCGGGATGTAGTGGTGGTGGGCCTGCCCGACGAACTCCTGGGTGAGGCCGTCTGCGCCTGCGTGCACATGATCGAAGGGGCCATGGTCTCGGCGGAGGAGTTGAGAGCGTGGTGCCGCCCCTCGCTGGCCACCTACAAGGTGCCCGATCGGATCCACTTTTTTGACGAATTCCCGGCGACGGCGGCCGGGAAGGTCGGACGCGGAGAACTGGCTCGCCTGTTGCGGGCCGAGGCCCTGCGCCGGCACGGCTAGGTCCCTGGCTTCCCAGCCCCGCTCCACGACCGATCACGGCGTGCGCCGCCGGAGAGAGGGTGGACCGGAGAGGGAAGCTCGGCGACCGGAACATCGGTTGCGAGAGAACATCACATGATCAACCACTTCACGCGCGCCCCGCATGTCGAAGGGGCGGGCCCGATCCTGTCTTCGGCGCCCAACGCGGCGCTGCTCATCGACTTCGACAACGTGACGATGGGCATCCGGAGCGATCTTTCCAAAGAGATCAAGACGCTCCTCAACTCCGACATCATCAAGGGCAAGGTTACCGTCCAGCGGGCCTACGCCGACTGGCGGCGGTATCCCCAGTACATCGTGCCGCTCTCGGAGGCGTCGGTCGACCTGATCTTCGCGCCCGCATACGGCAGTTCGAAGAAGAACGCCACCGATATCCGCATGGCCATTGACGGCATGGAGCTGGTCTTCATTCGTCCGGAAATCGGAACCTACATTCTCCTCACAGGCGACAGCGACTTTTCCAGTCTGGTCCTGAAGCTCAAGGAGTACGGGAAGTATGTCATCGGGGTCGGGATCCAGGAATCGAGTTCCGACATCCTGGTCCAGAACTGCGACGAATACTACTCGTACTCGTACA
>VYDD01000019.1 GCA_009843625.1 Gammaproteobacteria bacterium
TTCCCACCCTGCCCGCGCTCCCGCTCCCGGGCCTGTCGGCGCTGCCCGCCCTCGGACCCGCGCTCTTCAGCCAGGCATGGACCACCTACCTGGCCTATCTGCTGGCGCCCGCGCTCTGGTACTACCTGTTTCGCACCCGCTGGGGACTCGAACTGCGGGCCGTGGGCGAAGAGCCGGGCGCGGCCGACGCGGCCGGAATCCGCGTGCGCCGTACCCGCGTCCTGGCGGTGCTCGGCGCGGGCTTCCTGGCGGGTATCGCGGGAGCCCACCTGGCGCTCGCACACGCCGGCACCTTCGCGGAAGGGATGTCGGCGGGCCGCGGCTTCATTGCCATCGCGGTAGTCGTCCTGGGCCGCTGGAATCCCCTCCTCGTTCTTCTCGCCTCCCTGTTCTTCGGCGCGGCCTCGGCGCTCCAGTTCGAGCTGCAGGCGGTGTTCGCGAACGTGCCCTACCAACTCCTCCTGGCGTTCCCCTACCTGCTCACCCTCGCGGCCCTCGCGGGGTGGATCGGCCGGTCCCGGGCGCCCGCGGCCCTCGCGCGTCCGTGGCCCCCGCGGTCCGGCGAGTGATCCCGCAGTACCTGCCGCTTCCGGGCTGCTTCAGAGCAGCTCGCATCCGATGCGCGCGATGCGGGTGAAGTGGGCGTCGTGCGTAAGCACCACGCTGGACGTCCGCGCGGCGCACGCCGCGATCCAGACATCATTCGAGGGCAACGGCGTGCCGGCCCTCCTCAGCTCGGCCACGAATCGCCCGTACGCACGCGCAACCTGGTCGTCTGCAGCGATGATCTCGACAACCGGATGGGCAAGGAAATCCCTCAAGCGCCGGAGTTCCCGGGGACGGTTCCCCGTGAGCGAATAGCCCGTGTACAGTTCCCCGAGAGCGATCACGGGAAAGCCGATCCAGCTTGCGCTGTCGATCGCGTCTACGGTCGCCGCGTCGCCGCGCAGGAAGCGGATGTAGGCCGACGTGTCGAGGCAGTAACGGGTCACTTCCACATCTCAGGGTCGATCTCACCGAACGGAGCAAGCGCTTCTTCCAGCTCTCGAATGCGCTCCTCGCTCCATCCCCCCGACAGACGGGCAAGACCGTTGGAGCGGGTCGTTCCGACTCCGAGCCCCTGCCTCAGAAGTTCGATTGCCGTGCGATTCAGCGACTGTCCCCGCCTCCGCTTCTCCCGGTCAAGCGCCGCGGCGAGGTCGGGAGGGACGTTGCGGAGCGTGATTGCCTTCATGGGATGACTCCAAATAAATGCATTCAACTGATGTCATAGGATCGTGTCATGCGTCCGGCCAGTCAAGGAGTGGGCGACCGGATCGGTCGCAGGAGTCGGCAAAACGCCGCGGACCGAGTATCCTTGAAAAGGGGGATTCGGCGCTCCCTGCTCCCCGCGCGCCGCACCTGACCTGGCGAGCACCTGAAATCGAAGGAGAGAGGCCCATGAGACGGTTTACATTCGCCTGCATTCAGGGACTCGCGATCCTCGCCGCGAACACGGCGTGCGCCGCGGCGACACCGGAGATGGCTGCCACGCCGGCGCCGGCCCCCGCGATGCAGTCCGCCGAGACATCGCCCCCAGCCGATGCGGCGGCGGAGGCCGGGGCGCTTCCCCGGGTGACCATCGTGGCCACGGGAGGAACCATCGCGGGGGTATCCGACACCCGCACCAGCTTCCAGAGCTACCGGGCCGGGTCGCTCGGCATCGCCGAGATGCTCTCGGAGCTCAGGCCCCAGATCGACGAGGTCGCAGACGTCACCACGGTCCAGTTCGGCAACCGGCCCTCCGGCGGCTACGCGATCGCCGACTTCTTCGACCTCACCCTCGCCGTCGAGGAAGCGCTCGAGACGGCGGACGCCGTGGTCGTGACCTCCGGCACGGGCAGCATGGACGAGTTCGTCTACTGGCGCGACCTGACCGGGCAGAGCCGGTAGCCTGTCGTCAGCACCGGCGGGATGCGGCCCTGGACCGTCATCGGCACCGACGCGCACGCCAACCTGTTCAACGCCATCGTGCTGGCCGCCAGCGGCGAGACCCGCTGTTTCGGCACCGTGCTCATGCTCAACGACGAATTCCACGCCGCCAAGGAGGCATGGAAGGGCGACGCGTACCGGATGGACACCTTCGTGTCGCGCGAGCTCGGAAACCTGGGCTTCATCGACGAACTGGACGTGCGAACCTATCGAGCTCCCCCGCGTGTACAGCATTGTGCCGATCCCGAGCGGTGGATGACCCCCTTCGACCTGAATGCGATCTCGAAGGATGACCTGCCCCGAGTCGAGGTCCTCATGGGATACCAGGGCGCCGGGCTGGATGAGGCCATCACGGCGTGGGCCGAAGCCGGGGTCCGGGGCATCGTGCTCGCCGGGGGCCGCGGATCCGGGGAGGTGCAGGAGAAGGCCGAGGAGATGGGGGTGGTCTTCCGGCGCACCCATCGCTTCCGCACCGGCACCGACAACCTCTACCCGCAGAAGGCAAGGCTGCTGCTGCTGCTGTCGCTCGCCTTCACCGACGACGCCGAGCAGGTAGACGCCTGGTTCGACGAGCTGGGCGGGGCTGAATTCGAGATCGATCCGGGGAGGTAACAACCCGGGGGCCGGTCCGCGTGTCCCTTGGGAGACGCGCTTTTCCCCGCTGACGTGCCGGGCTACGTTGCGGGCTCAATTGCCGTGCGCATGACCAAAGGATGTCTCCAGATGCCTCGATTTCCACTTCTGATTCCCGCCGCCCTGGTGGCCGCATTGGTCGCCGGATCCGCCCCGGCCGCCGTTCCCGCGCTCGCCCAGGCACCCCCGGACGACCGGGGCACGGTCGCGGTCGGGCTTCTGCTGCGCGAGCTGGACGGCGTGAAGCGGGTGCTGATGACAGCCGCGCACCCGGATGACGAGGACACCAACACGATCACCACCCTCGCCCGCGGCATGGGCGCGCGCACGGCCTATTTGGCGCTCACCCGGGGCGAGGGCGGCCAGAACCTCATCGGCACCGAGTTCTGGGAAGGCCTGGGGATCATCCGCAGCAACGAGCTCGTGGCCGCGCGCGCGATCGACGGCGGCGAGCAGTTCTTCACGCGGGCCATCGACTTCGGCTTCTCGAAGTCCGCGGACGAGACGCTTTCCAAGTGGCCGCGCGAGGAGATTCTCGGGGATGTGGTTTGGGCCATCCGGCGTTTCCGGCCGCAGGTCATCGTCTCGGTGTTCAGCGGTACGCCCAGGGACGGTCACGGTCAGCATCAGGTAGCGGGCATTCTAACGCACGAGGCCTTCGACGTGGCCGCGGACCCGACCCGCTTTCCGGAACAACTCGGCGACGGCATCGAGCCTTGGCAGGCGGACAAGCTCTACCTGGCGCGGGGCGGATTCGTCGGAGGCGAGTCGGTGACGCTGCAACCGGGGACCTTCGATCCGCTCCTGGCTCGCTCCTATCTCCAGGTCTCGATGGATTCGCGCAGCCAGCACCGTTCCCAGGACATGGGATCGGCGCAGCCGATGGGACCGCGGCAGTCGATCCTGGCGCTGGTGAAGACGGCGGAGGGAGTCGACGGCACCGGCAGCTTCTTCGCAGGCGTCGATACGACCTTCGCGGGGCTCATCGCGCAGGCCGTACCGCCGAGCGAGGCATCCCAGGAGGAGATCGAGACCTATCGGGCAGCCATCGGCGTCGCCGAGGCTTCGCTGGATGCGATGGCGCCGGAGCAGGCCGCGCCGGCGCTGGCGCGCGCCCTCGAGACGCTGGAGCGGATCATCGAGCGCGCCGGCGGCCCGAACGCGCCCCCCGAGGTCACCGAAGCACTCGCACGCCGGCATGACCTGGTGCGCAAGGCCCTTCTCGCCTCCTCCGCAGTGCTGACGCAGGTGCGCGCGAGCGACGACCTGGTGGTGCCCGGCGAGTCCTTCGAGGTACGGGTCGATCTCTGGAACGCCGGACCCTATCGGGTCGAGGGAGCCGGACCGGGGCTGGCGCTCCCGGAGGGCTGGAGCGCGGACCTGCTCGCGGGCAGAACCGTCGACACCGGCGGGTTCGGTCCCCGCCGGACCTCGCTGACGACGGTTTCCGGCACCTCGGAGACGCTCGCGCCGGGCGAGATCCGCCGCTGGGTGTTCCGCGTGGACGTGCCCGCGGACGCCGACCCCTCCCGCCGCTACTACATGCGTGAACCCCGGGAGGGCGACATCTACGCCTGGCCGGACGACTGGCAGCTGCGCGGCCTGCCCCACGATCCCCCCGTGGTGACCGGCGGCGCGCGCTTCGAGCTGGTCATGGACGGCGGTCCGACCGGTTCGCCCACCCGGATGGCCCTCGCCAGCGACGACGCGGCCCGCTACTACGGGGTCGACCCCGCCCAGGGCGAGTTCACCAAGCCGCTGCTGGTGGTGCCCGCCGTGTCGGTCACGGTCGCGCCCGCACAGATGGTATGGCCGCTCGGCGACACGGGAGCGCGCTCCGTCAGTATCCGCGTCCGCAACGAGGCACGGGAGGGTGTCACCGGTAACCTCGCCCTGGAGGGAGCGGGGTGGTCGGTCGCGCCCGCCTCCGTCCCGGTGGAACTCGCCTCACCCGGCACCGAGCGCACCTACACGCTCACCGTGGCCCCCGAGGCGGGCCGGGGTGTCGGCCGCGACCGGCTGACCGCCATGGTGCGCGCCGCCGACGGCCGCGCCTGGAGCGAGCGCGTCGAGCTCATCGACTACCCGCACATCGAGCGGGCGGCCCAGTTCCACCCGGCGGAGCTGCGCACTTCCATCTTCCCGGTCACCCTGCCCGAGGGCCGGCGTGTCGGATACATCATGGGCACGGGAGATTCCGGCCCCGATGCGCTCGCCTCCCTCGGCTTCGAGGTGGAGATGCTGGGGCCGGCCGATGTGCTTGCCGGTGACTTTGCGCGCTTCGACGTCCTCGTGCTGGGTGTGCGCGCCTACGCGGCCCGCGATGACCTGGCGGCCGCCAACGAGGCGGTCCTCGACTTCGCACGCGCTGGGGGCACCGTGGTGACCCAGTACAACCAGTACGCGTTTCCGGCGAGCGGCCACGCGCCCTACCCGGTAACGATCTCGCGACCGCACGACCGCATCACCGACGAGAACGCCGCCGTCACCTTCCTGCATCCCGCAGCCCCGGTGCTGAACACGCCCAACCAAATCAGCGATGCCGACTTCGAGGGCTGGAGGCAGGAGCGCGGCCTCTACATGCTGAACACCTGGGACCCGGCCTTCACACCCGTGCTCTCCATGGCCGATCCAGGCGAGGCCCCCAAGGAGGGCTCGCTATTGATCGCCCCTCTCGGAGAAGGCGTGTACATCTATACCGGCCTCGCCCTCTTCCGGCAGTTCGGCGACGGCGTCCCGGGCGCGTATCGCCTGTTCGCCAACCTGGTCTCGCTCGACGGCCCGACCTGGCGACAGTACATAACGCCGGTCCCAGACGCGGACGGGGGCGAGGCTTCCGGCTCCCGATGAGCGCGCCAGGTACGGAGGACCTCGAATTGCGTAGAATACGTAAAATGCACAAACCGCCATTGGCGGGACTGCTGTTGGCGATCGCCGTGCTCGTCTCCGGGATCCCGACGCACGCCCAGACTCCGGTCTGGTCGGCAACGCTCACCGTGGCTCGAACAAATGCCGCGGACGCGGTCGGCTATTGTCAGGGCGCAGCCAATTGCAGCGGGGAAACGGCGCACTACGGCGAGCTGAGCGAACCGGGGTTCTCGATCGGCGAGACGGGCTACACCGTCACCAGCATCCGCTGGGGAGCCGGCGGGGAGGGCTACATCCACCTCACCCTGGACAGTGCCCTGTCCGACGAGGATGTGGCGTCGCTCGTGCTCCAGCTCGATGACATCAGCCTCAGCCTGGCGGAGGCCCGAGTAAACGAGCCTGCGGAACATGACTTCACCGCCAATTACACCTGGGACGGCAGCGGTCCTGTTCCGGATGAGGGGGCCTCGGTCAGCGTGAGTCTCGGCGGGGGCCCAGGGCCCATCAGGTAGAAGGGTCGTGCGCGGCTCCCGCCAAGCCTTACGTAACGTCAGGCGTGTGGTTGCCCAAATCGCGGCAAGCCACTCCGCCGGGTAGGCGTCTTTCAACCCCGCGAGCCAAGCTCTCGGGCTGAGCATGGCCCGTCGGCAAGGTTCCGCTTCGGCGTGATCCAGCCGAAAAGAAGCTCGTTGCCGTCAAGATCGAGCACCGGGATCCGAGGTCAACGCGGTCCGACTTCCCCTCGCCGATGCTGCCTTTTTCACGGCCCCCGTGCTGCTCTGCTGCCCGCAGGATGCGCTCAAGTCAGAACTTCGAGTACACGTTGAGAATCAGTGATTCGACATGGGCAGCAGCCTTGGCTTCGCCCACCTGCAGCGAGTTCGGATGGCCGCATCCGTTCCGCAGCTTTAGGGCGTTTTCGAGTTCCTGCTTCACGCTCTTGCCGACTACCGATATCGACTCAAGTATGAGCAGGAAGTCAGCTTCACGAGCGCGACTCAGGTCATCTGCGGTTCGAGCCGGCTTCCACTTCTTGACGCGTCGGCCAGCCTCCCGGTTGAAGTCTTGAAGCCGCATGCGAACCACATATTGCTGCAGTACCGAAACGGCTCCCACCCAACTCAGCACGATGGCAGCCCGGAATAGCGCGTTCTCCAGGCACTGAACAGCCTCATCGACGAATCTTCGGGTGGTGTCGTCTTGAATCGCACCGAGGTGATGCCTCAGCGCCACCGCGACGCGGTTTGCACGTCCGATAACGACCGATCCGGCGAGTTCTCCGACCCTGACCTGCCCAGCGCTGGTAAGTTCCCACCCTGCTTTCGTACGGATCGCTAGTCCTTGAAGCTGCGACAACAACTGAGAAATGTTCCAGCGTGCAGCGTCTGGCAGGCCCAACGCGATGGCCGTTTCTCGGATGTCCTTGACCTGACGGGGCTCCAGCGGTTCTCTCGCGAGACAGAGCAGCACCTTCTCGCCACGCGTGTGATCTGGTGTGGGCAGCAGGTCCTTCAGGTTGCCGGTCCTCAGCATGAGTCACCCATCGTGGCCTCGCTGGGCAGGCCGATATCGGAAGTTCTCATGACTTCCCGAGCATCTGGGACACGGCGTCTATACCCGAGCTGGTGAGCTTGTATCGGTTGCGAGACTGCCTCGCCGAGCCCTCCTTGCGAACCTTCATCACGAGCTTCGGGGTGCGGTTCATGAGCCTGCCCAGATCCCTGGTTATGTTGGACGCCGGATACCCCAAGTGCTTCAACTCTCGATTGAGCGGACCGCTGCCGAATGTTTCTTGGCCCTTTTCCACTTGAAGCCAGTACCCAGCCACGAGCGCTCGATCCAACCCGGTATCCGGGCTGGCCGCCTCGAAGAGATCATAGAACTCCGCAAATCCAGGTGGGCATGGAGATTCCTCGACATCGTTCGGCACTGCCCCCTCGCTCCTGCGAGGCTCGGCGACGGCTGGCTGAGCTGCGGTATACCGTTGCTGCGCCCAGTGCAGTACGCGGGCCACCTGTGCCTCCTCAAGGTCTTCCAACGCGGCCACGATGGCTGACATGGCCGTAATCTCGGGGTCTGATGACATAACGTCAACTCCCATGGTCAAGCGGGTAAACAACAGTACGTAACAAATGGTAACTACGCGCCGTCATGTGGTCAAGTACGTCTTGACCGATATGGCACACTTCCGCCGCGGCGGGCGCCCACCGGACCATCGACCCGCGCCGTGGATCGGTTCTATCGCCGGGCGGCGTTCACTCCACCAGTCCACCCCGAGGCTGGCTTTGCTCCGCAGCGCAATCCGCTCCCGCATCGCGGCATCCGTCGAGGTCGTTCGCGTCCGGGCTCGCCCACTTGGCGAGGTGACGGGTCTTGAGGTCGGCGTACTCGGCTTGGAGACCCGCTCGAGGTCGCCAACCCGAACCGTGTCCCCGACACCACTCAGACCGTACCTTCCCAAGGTCGCGAATCACCAATCACTGGGTTCACCGAGTCCGTTCCGGGGAAGGATGCCTTCAACCGGTCGGGAGGAACGCATGTCAACCAGGGACCGAGCGACCAGGGACGTGCCGGAACAAGTGATTCCGACCGTGTCGGTGCTCCTGGCGCTGGTGTTTCTGATGACGGGTAGCATGAAACTCATCGGGGGTTGGTGGGACCGTTTCGAGGTGTGGGGCTACCCCGTCTGGTTCTTCTACGTCGTCGGGGTTACGGAGACGGCGGCGGGCCTCGCGCTGATGCGGAGGAGGACGCGGCTGTACGGGGCACTGGCCATTATGGCCGTCATGGCCGGCGCGCTCTTCACGCTGCTGCGGGCCGGCGACACCGACCGCATTGCGATTCCCGCTCTGGCGCTGACGCTCGCGGTCGTCGTGGCCAACTACTCGAGGTAGCCATACTTTCGTCGCTCACCCGGACACTCCGGGTGTCCCGCACTCGCAACGCAAGGAGCAGGTAATGGCGGACAAGGGAAGCAGGGGGATTACCATCGTATCGGTGCTGCTGGCGTTGCTCTTCCTGCTGAACGGCGGCATGAAGCTGGCCGGGATGATGGTCGAGCAGTTCGCGATGTGGGGATACTCCGGCTGGTTCCAGTACCTGATCGGCGTCGCCGAGACGGCCGCCGGCGTGGGCTTCCTGATGACGAAGGCGCGCTTCCTCGCCGCCGTGGCAATGGTACCGGTCATGCTCGGCGCGATCTACACGCTGGTCACAAACGGTCAGACGGGGCAGGCCGTGGTCCCGCTGGTCGCGCTCCTGCTCTGCCTGCTCGTGGCGAAGAACTCCCGGTAGGACCGCGATGCACCCTCGCCGCACCGGGCTACGGACCCCGTTTCCGGTTCTCAGCGCGTTCCGGATGACCGTCGGCGAGGGAGCGGCCCGATAGCCGGTACGGCTCGCCCGGTACAGCGGGCACCCCTGCGGGGGCGAAGGCTGCCATGAGCGAACAACGCACCGTGCCGCCACGAGCCAAGGTCGCCGTCATCGGCGCGGGCATCGTCGGCAATTGCCTGGTCGAGCATCTGGCTAAGCTCGGCTGGGATGACCTGGTGCTGATCGAGAAGGGCCCGCTTCCCGATCCCGGCGGGTCCACCGGGCATGCGTCCAACTTCATCTTCCCGACGGATCACGGGCGCGAGATCGCGCTGATCACCCTCGAGAGCCAGCGCCAGTACGAGGCGCTCGGCGTCAACACGACCTGCGGGGGGATTGAGGTCGCGCGCACCGAGGAGCGCATGGAGGAGCTGCGCCGGCGCATGACCTCGGCCCGCGTGTGGGGCATCGAGAGCGAGCTGCTGACGCCGGCAGGAGTGGTCGCGAGGGTGCCCTTCGTCAACCCGGATGTCATTCTCGGCGGCTTCTACACCCCGGGCGTCTCGGTCGTCGACTCGGTCGGGGCGGGCACGATCATGCGGGAACGGGCGCTGGCCAGGGGCGTGCTTACGGTCCTGGACGAGACCGAGGTGACCGGTCTCGAGGTGGAGCCGGTGCCGTTCGGACGCCCGCGCATTCGGGCGGTCGCGACGACTCGGGGAACGATCGAAGTCGACCACGCCATCATCGCCTGCGGCGTCTGGAGCCCGCGCATTGCCGCGATGGCCGGCGCCACGATTCCGCTGACGCCGGCGGTGCACCAGATGGCCGATTTCGGCCCGGTCGAACTCCTGCTCGGAACCGGCAACGAGATCGGCTACCCCATCGTGCGCGACATGGACTCGTTCATGTACGAACGCCAGAGCGACGGGGCGATGGAGGTGGGTTCGTATGCGCATCGTCCCATCCTGATGCACCCCGACGACATTCCCTCCGTCGCCGAAGCGGAGCGCTCTCCCACCGAACTGCCCTTCACGCCCGCGGACTTCGCGCCGCAGCTCGAGCACGCGCGCGAGATCATGGGCGAGTTGTTGGCGGGCACCGGGATGGAGTACGCCGTCAACGGCCTGCTCTCGCTCACCCCCGATACCCAGCAATTGCTGGGCGAGACCGCCGAGGTGGCCAACCTCTGGTCGGTGGCGGCCGTGTGGGTGCGGGAAGGCCCCGGATCGGCGCGACTGGTCGCGGAGTGGATGACCCACGGCTACCCGCGTCTTCTCGATCCGCACGAGTCGGACGTCACCCGCTTCCAGCCGCACGAGCGCACGGTCCACCACGTTCGGGCACGCTGCGGCGAGCACTTCCGCAAGACGTACGGAATCGTGCATCCGCGCGAGCAGTGGGAGTCCGCGCGCGGGATCAACCGGTCGCCGTTCCACCCTCGGACCGAGCCGCTGGGCGCCGAGTATTTTGAAGCCCGCGGATGGGAGCGCCCGCAGTGGTACGCTTCGAACGAAGATCTGGTGGAGCGCTACGACGTCCCGGACCGCCCGCACGAGTGGGACCGGCGCTGGTGGTCGCCGATCATCAACGCGGAGCACCTGCACCTGCGCGAGAAGGTGGGCCTGGTGGATCTGGGCGCGTTTCAGATCTTCGACGTGTCCGGGCCCGGCGCGCTCCCGTACGTGGACACGATGACGGTCAACGCCTGCGAACGTCCGGTCGGCAGCTCCATCTACACCCCGCTCCTGACGCCGGACGGAGGCTTCCGCGCCGACCTGACCATCCAGCGGCTGGCCGATGACCGGTTTCGCATCGTCACCGGCGTCCTGGACGGAGCCCGCGACGCGTTCTGGTTCCGCAAGCATCTGCCCGCGGACGGGTCGGTGCAGTTCGAGGACCGGTCGTCCGCGATAACCACGCTCGGGGTGTGGGGACCCGCCGCGCAGGCGCTGGTCGCCAGCGTCGCCGACTGCGGCTTGAGCCAGGATGCGTTCCCATACGGCACGGCGCGGGACGCGCTAATCGACGGGATTCCCGCCACCCTGCTGCGCATCTCCTATGTGGGCGAGAGCGGCTGGGAGATCTACACGCGCACGGAGCACGGCCTGGCACTTTGGGACGCGATCCGGGGCGCGGGCCGGGACTTCGACGCGAGGCCGGTGGGCATCGGCGTCTACGGCACCACCGCGCGCATGGAGAAGGGTTACCTGCTGATGGGCGCGGAACTCACGTCGGAGTACTCACCGGTCGAGGCCGGGTTGGCGCGCCGCCACGTCAAGCGGGCGGACTTCATCGGCAAGGCGGCCTACCTGAAGGCCCTCGAACGGGGTCCGGTGGCGAAGATCTGCACGCTTACCATGGACGACCACACGAGCGCATCCGGCTTCGCTCGCTTCCCGACGGGCGGAAACGAGCCGATCCTGACGCTTGGCGGGAACCGCATCGTCGACGCGCTGGGCAGGGAGTCCCGCGTGACCTCCGCCGGAATGGGCCCTTCAGTAGGGAGATACCTGCTGATGGCCTGGCTGCCGGCCCACCTCGCCTGCGTCGGCGAGCGGCTGCAGGTGATGTACATGAACGAATGTTTCCCGGTCACGGTGGCTGCGGTCGGCGCTGCGCTGTTCGACCCGTCCGGCAGCCGGATGAGGGCGTAGCCGCCCGCACGAATCCGCGGGCCACGAAATCGCCGCATCCTTCCCGCGTGCGCCTCTACTTCACGGCATCCTCGCCCCGCGCGTGCGCCACTTCGCGCGCACTGGGGTTGGCCGAGGGCCGGAACGGAACCTCGCATACCCGGGCCCGATCCGGCCTGCCCGGCTCGCCCGCGTATTCGTCCGGCAGCCAGACCGTGAGTTCCGTACCGACCGCGGACATCCCGACGGGTACATAACCCAGCGCGATGTTGCACCCCAGCTCGGGCGCATGCCAGGGCGAGGTAAGGTATCCGATCGGGTCACCTGCATCGGCGCCGGACACCAGCCAGAAATCGGGCGCGTAGTCGTCGATGGGCCTGCCGCCCATCCTCATCCCCACCAGCGTCATGGCAAACGGCGGCCGCCCGGCCTCGATCTCCGTCCGCATCCGCTCCAGCGCCGCCCGGCCGATGTAGTCGCCCTCCTTCTCGCGCGGCACCTGGTATCCGAGGTTGCACTGGAACGGGACGGTTTCGTGGTCCATGTCCTGCCCCCAGGAAAGGATGCCCGCCTGAATCCGGCGCTGATGGCCGGGGGCGATCACCATGAGTTGGTGCGCCTCGCCCGCGTCGAGCACCGCGTGCCACAGCCTCTCGGCGTGCAGCGTCGCGTCGCGCAGGTAGATCTCGTACCCCTTCTCCCCCGAGAATCCCGACTGCGAGATCACCACCGAACACCCTGCGATCTCAGCTTCCATGAGCCCGGAGGAGGGGATTCCGCGGATCCTGTCGCCCACCAGGTCCGCCATGAGCGCCAGCGACTTCGGCCCCTGGATCTGCAGCGGACACACGTCGATCTCGTCGATCTCGACGTCCATCCTCATCCCCACATTGACGCCCTGAAGCCAGAAGAGCAGGTCGGAGTCGGCGAGGGAGAACCAGAACTCATCGTCCGACAGGCGCAGCAGCACCGGGTCGTTGAGGATGCCGCCCCGCTCGTTGCAGAGGATGACGTACTTGCCGTGCATCGGCTCGATGCGGGTGGCGTCGCGCGTGATGACGTAGTCGGTGAATCGCTCGGCGTCGGCTCCCCTCACCCGGATCTGGCGCTCCACGGCGACATTCCAGAGCGTGACGTGCTTCGTCAGCGCTTCGTGTTCGGCCGCCGCGCCGCCGTCCTCCGGCCGCACGTAGCCGCGCGGGTGGTAGATGCGGTTGTAGGTTGTTGCGCGCCAGCAGCCCGCATCGTGGGACAGATGCCAGTACGGCGACTTCCGCACGCGCGTGGAGATGAGCAGCTCCACGGGGGTGCGGCCGCTCTGGCGAAGGTTGACGGGTACGATGCGATCGGATTGATCGACGGAAACAGGATGGTTGACCATGGGTGTCCGGGATTCCGGGTTGACGGGATGGCGTATGTCCACAAAAGTCCGTCATGAGCGGCTTGGCGACAACCGGAGTGGCGGCGTGAGGGTCGTCGTCGATACAAGCGTCTTCCTGCCGGGCGTGTTCTTCGGCGGGCCGCCCCGCGACGTGCTCGCGGGGTGGCGAGCCGGGCAATTCGAGGTGGTGGTGTCCCCCGAGGTCCTTCGGGAATACGTTCGGGTCGGCGAACGGCTGTCGGCGCGATTTCCTGGCGCGGAGTTCGAACGCGTCCTGGAGATGATCGCCGCCAACGCCACGCTGGTGTCGGCGCCCCCTTTGCCCGAAGCTGTGTGCGAGGACCGCGACGACGACAAGTTTCTCGCATGTGCGGTGGCCGCCGGAGCCGGGTACGTGGTGAGCAGCGACAAGGCGCTCCTTGCAACTTCTCCCTACCGGAACGTGAAGGTCGTTCGTTCGCGTGATTTCCTGGACATGCTCTGATGTCCGGCCGCTCCGGCGCAGGATGACCTCGCCGAGGTGGCTTGACCTGACCTGCGGCATCCCGCCGGCTGACGAGGCAACGCCATGACACGCGCATCGCTCCGCGCAGCAGTCCGTCTGGGGCTGACGGTTGTGGTGGCGGGGTGCGCGCTGGAATTCGACCCGCCGAGCCCGGGGTCCATCGTGGTGTCGCCCGGGTCCGCCACATTCACCTTTCTGGGCGAGTCGAGGACGTTCACCGCGACCATCCTGGATGAGGACGGGAGCGGTATGGAGGGGACGGTATCCTGGACGACGGATGCCCCCGCCGTCCTCAGCGTGAACTCCTCCGGGGTGGTCACGGCCCTTGCGAACGGAGCCGGCACGGTCAGGGCCGTCTTCGGGGGAGTCAGCGGAACCGCCGCGGTTACGGTCAGCCAGACGCCGACCACCTTGGAGCGGGTTGGCGGCGACGCACAGACGGGCAGCCCGGGCGCGCCCCTGATCCAGCCGCTCGTCGGCCGCCTTCTGGACGCGGGCGCGAGTCCGGTCGCGGGGATGGCTTTGTCCTTCTCACCTGCCGAGGGGAGCGGCTCTGTCACTCCCGGCGCGGCCACGACCGACCCGGCGGGCGAGGCGCAGACGCTCTGGACGCTGGGCGACGCGGCCGGCCGCCAGTCGGTGGTCGCGTCCGTGGCAGAGGGCCCGAACGCGGTGTTTACCGCAATGGCCGAACCACCCCACGCCCTGTTCATTCACTCAGGCGATGGCCAGGTGGCCCGGACGGGACGAGAAACCGGGGAGCCCGTGCGAGTGCGGGCGCCCTCCCGGGCGGGCGCCGGGCTGAGTGGGGTCACCGTCACCTTCGAGGTCACGGCCGGGGGCGGCTCGGTGCCGTCGTCCAGTGCCGTGACCGATGCCGAGGGGATCGCCTCCGCAGGCCCATGGACGATGGGTGACCCCGGGCCGCAGGAATTGCGCGCCACCGCCCCCGGGGTGAACCGGGTCATCTTCCGCGCCACGGCCCTGGCGGCGCCGGTCGCCGAACTCGTGGCCGTCGAGGGCGACAGGCAGCGGACGGAAATCGCGCTGCCGGTGCGCGTCGCGCCCCGCGTGCGGGCAGAGGATGAAGACGGCAACCCGGTGGCGGATACCAGGGTCACCTTCTCAGCGAGCGGCGACAGCAAGGTCGACCCGGAGGTGGCGACGACCGACTCGGCCGGGTTCGCGGCGGTCGACAGATGGTTCCTCGGCACGACCCCCGGAACCACCTATACGCTAACCGCGAGCGTAGCCAACGCGGACGGCACGTCGGCCACGGCAACCTTCAGCGCGGAGGCGACGCCGGCGGTCTACGACATCGAACTCGAGCACGTTACCTCGTCGCTGCTCACCGCCTCGCAGCGCGAGGCCTTCGAGGAGGCCGAACGGTTCTGGGAGAGCGCGATCACCGCCAACCTCCGCGGGCACCTGCTCAGCAGGTCCTCCCTCGTCAACTGCCTCTCGAAAAACGAAATGTCCGGAGACGTCCCCGGCGACCGGGTGGTCGACGATCTGCTGATTTACGTCGAAATCAAGGAAATCGACGGGCGCTCGGGCGTCTTCGGAGGCGCGGGGCCCTGCCAACTCCGCGTGAGCAACTCGCTGCCCGTGGCCGGGGTGATGTTCTTCGACATCGCCGACTTGGACAGCATGGAGGCCAAAGGCCAGTTGGAGGAAACCATCGTCCATGAGATGGCGCATGTGATCGGGTTCGGGACCCTCTGGGAGCACCTCGGCCTCCTGAAGGACCCGGCCCGGACCGGCCAAAGCGCGAACACGCACTTCACCGGCGAGGCGGCCAAGGCGGCCTTCGACGAGATCCGCGGCAACAACTACACGGGCAGCGATCTCGTGCCGGTGGAGCACCTGGGGGGCGAGGGCGTGTGGAACGGGCACTGGCGTGAGCTGGTCTTCCGAACTGAGCTGATGACCCCCTTCCCCGACCGCGGCCCCAATCCGATGAGCGTGGTCAGCCTCGCGTCATTCGTGGACATCGGATACCCGGAGGTCGACTACAGCGTGGCGGATGAGTACGTGCTGCCGCCCCCGCAGTACGCGGCGCAGGCGGCGGGGGTCGAAGCGGCGGCGAGGGCTCGCCGGCACACCATCGACTCCGGCAGGGAGATCCTGGTGATGCCAATCGAGGTCGTGGACCGCGACGGCAACGTGGTTCGGTACCTGACGCCGCCGGAGCGCTGATGGCGTTCTCCCGGAACGCTTCAAATCTCGCAGGCGTCGCCGTTGCATCCCGGCTTTCCTCTCGCGGCCGCGCGCCGGACGATCGGCACGTACAGCAGTAGCCCGTAGAGGAAGAACAGCGGTACCTGCAGGCACACCTTCCGGGTCGCGTAGACGCCGGTGAACACCGTTCTGTTCCTCCTGTCGACAACCACGATCTCGCCCACGGACACCACACCCAGCGGCGACCGTGCGGTCGACGGTTCGATCCGGCCGAGCCAGTCCAGCCGAGCGGTCCGCTTCGCTTGGCGCACGCAATCAGGGCAGGCCGGATTGTAGTGGAGCGTGAATCGGGTCATGGGGGTGGCGCGGGCGGGTCGGTTGTGACGGTGAAGCATCCCGACACTGCGGTGTGTTGGCAAGTCGGTCTGCAAGTGGTGTCGTCGAAAATCTGTTTCCGAAGACATGGAAATCATGTTTCTCACGTCATCGAAAAATTGTTTTCCAAACCGTTGAAAATGTGTTGCCCGCATGTTAATCTCCTTCATTGCAGCGAGTTACCAGCTTGTGTTCCGAGGAGCATTTCCAACATGGGATCCAGCTCTGACAAGAGGCCAGCCCTAGCCATCGATCACACAACTCGGGACGAGATGGACCTGCCGGACAGCGTCGAAATCAAGCGCTACACTCGCCGGGTAGCCGATGACGAACTACAGCGATGCCTGGCTGCTGCCGGAGCGGTTCTCATCGAAGGTCCACGCGCCAGCGGTAAGACGGCAACTGCGCAGCAGATAGCCGCGAGCGAAGTCTTCCTCGATGTCGACCAAGTGGCCCAGGATATGATCGCGGTCAATCCCAGGCTCGTACTTGAAGGCGCGACTCCACGTCTCATCGATGAGTGGCAAACCGCGCCGGAAATCTGGAATCATGTGCGCCGCGTTGTCGACGAGCGTCCCGGCAAGGGCCATTTCATCCTCACTGGATCCGCCGTCCCACCAGACGACATCACGCGGCATACCGGCGCCGGTCGGATTGTGCGAATGCGCTTACGCCCCATGTCGCTTTTCGAGCTCGGACACAGCACCGGCCAAGTGTCTATTTCCGAGGTGCTTACGGGCCAACCTGTGACGAGCCCGTCAACCGATTTGTCGGTGCAAGATCTCGCTGAACTGATCTGCGTCGGCGGCTGGCCCGGACATCTCAACTCTTCCCTCGAAGAGGCCATCCGCGTGAACCGCAGCTACATAGCCGACATCTGCCGCACCGACCTTCAGCGCGTCGATGGCGTGCGGCGAGACCCGGAAAGAGTCCGTCGCTTCCTGCAGTCGCTGGCTCGCAATGTCGCGACGCTCGCATCATTGGCTACCATAGCGCGTGATGTGTCGGGACCAGAACTCGGTTCGATGACCGGCCACACGGCCAGTGCATATCTGGCCAGCCTGGCTCGCCTGATGGTCGTGGAAGATCAGCCGGCGTGGCAGATCCATGTGCGGTCCCGGTCCCGGTTGCAGGTTTCCCCGAAACGTCACTTCGCGGATCCATCCATCGCCGCGGCGGCACTCGACACGGAGCCCGGGCACCTGCCTCCGCGACTTCGCTTGGTTGGGCCTGTTATTCGAGTCGTTGGTAATCCGAGATCTGCGCGTGCACGCGCAGGCGATGGGCGCGAGGGTCTACCACTACCGTGACGACGCTGGCCTCGAGGTGGACGCGGTCGTGGAGGCCGGACCCGGCCGCTGGGCTGCCTTCGAGATCAAACTCGGCCTCAGCCGGATCGACGATGCGGCGAAGTCACTTCTGAAGTTCGCGGATCGGGTCGACACGAGCCGGTGCGGTGAACCTGCCGCGCTGGGCGTCATCGTCGAACGCGGATACGGATATGTGCGTCCGGACGGGGTGAGCGTCATCCCGCTGGCGGCGCTGGGGCCGTAGAGTTCGCCGCTACCCCTCCGCCTCCAGCGGCGCGTACGGCTTCGTCCCGGGCACCATGATCCCGCCTCGCTTCGTGCCCAGGGCGATGTTTCCGTAGCGCTCCGCGAAGGCCGGCGGAAGCTCGCGCCCGTCGCTCGCCGACAGCCAGAGACGCAGCAGGTGCCGCTTGCGTTCAGGTTCGGGATGGTCCTGGTACCCGGTGCGCGAGTGCACGATCTGATGGTTGTGCACGAACTGCATGTCCCCGGGCCGGAGCTCCATGTCGAGGCGGATGTCCTGGCGGGTGGCCAGCTCCTCGAACAGGTCCATGGCCTCGGTCTGCTCGCGCGATACCGGCGGCACCCCCTCGTGGCGCTGGGCGCCGTCGAAGAAATCGCGGGCGTAATACGTCGTAATACAGCCGGCGTGATGGTTGAAGACGGGCATCCGGTACCAGGGGCCCTTGCCTTCGGGGATCTCTCCCTTGCGGTCGATATGGATGGGCCGGGAGAGCAACTCGGCTAGCTCGGGCCGTTGCCGGCGCATTTCGCTGTAGATCGTGGCTGAACTGGAGATGCTGCTCAGCCCGCCCTCCTTCGCGGGGCGCACGCAGAAGAGCCCGACGAGGTCGCAGGAGTCGGTGTGAAAGCGGTGGCGCGCGCGCGTCGCGTAGAGGCGATGCTCGGGGTTGTGGGGGTCGTGGCCGATGTCCTTCACGTGGCCGAGCAGGTGGCCCTTGGCATTCTGGGAGATGGCTTCCCCGAGGTGCGTGCCGATCCCCCAGAACGCGGTCGCGATCTGCTTCATCGACCGGCCTTTCGCCGGCAGGCCCCGCATGAGTACGAACCCGCGCCCGCGCAGCAACTCCTCGCGGATGCGCGCGAGTTCGGGCGCCAGCCCGGGCAGGGGGAAGTCGTCCCCCGTGATGTCGGCGATGTCGAGGCCCTTGCGCTCCACTCTGCCCACGGCGAGGTGGATTTCGCGGATTTCCCCCTCCGTGAGGTGGCGGATCCAGGTGCCGGACCCGCTCATCTCGGATCCATACCAGACGTCGGGGCCTCGCACCCCGGCAGCGGGGCTGCCGTGGGATGATGCCGTCGGATCTGTCATCTGTGTAATCTCGTGCGCAAGAACCAAAGGTGGGTTACATACTGCGGAGGGAACCGGGAACCGGACCCTCAGTCCGTGGGCGAGCCCTCCAGCAGCCCCTCCAGCGGCAGTTCGCGGGCACCGTTCTCATCGCATACCGCGTACGTGACCTGGCCGGATGCATACATCGACACGCCCGCGTACTCCGCCCTCTTGTTGAGCGCGAAGAAGCGCACGTTGAAGTTGGGCTCGCCGCGCGAGTTCAGGAGGCGCTCCTCCACGGTGTTCGCGCGGATGCGCTCGAGCGCCGCCATCCCCGCGTCCCGCGGATGCATGCCTTCCCTCATCTTCTCGACGATGAGGAAGGAGCAGAGGTTGAACAGGTTGGCCTCGCCCCGGCCGGTGGAGCCGGCAGCGCCGATGTCGCCGTCCACGTAGAGCCCGGCGCCCAGGATGGGGGAGTCGCCCGCGCGTCCGGGGATCTTCCAGGACAGCCCGCTGGTGGTGGTTACCCCGCAGATGTCCCCGCCCGGGCCGATGCCGTCGCAGTTGATGGTGCCCCAGAAGCTGTTCTCGTCGATGAGGCCCTCGCGCACCATGTCCAGGCCGGCCTGGTAGCCGGCGTAGTGGTGGTCCCGCAGGGCTGCCCGGGCGCGTGCGAGTTCCTCCGGGCCTGCCGCTCCTGCGGCGTCGAGACCGGCTCCGCTTCCCGTACCGCCCGGGCGCCCCCTGCGCGGATCGGGGAAGTGGCTGGGGTCGATGCGGCGCTTCCATTCCAGCCATAGCTCGCGGGAGCGGTCGGTGTTGAGGTCGTCCTCGATCTCGAAGCCCATCATGCGGGCGAATTCCTGCGCGCCCGCGCCCACCAGCAGGTGGTGGTCGGTGTACTCCATGACCGCCTTGGCCACCAGCGAGGGGGTGCGCACTCCCTCGAGCCCCGCCACGCCTCCGGCCTGCTTCTTCGGCCCGTGCATGCAGCACGCGTCCAACTGCACCACTCCGTTCGCGTTGGGCAGGCCGCCGTAGCCGATCCCGGTCTCGGTGGGGTCGAGTTCGGGGATGTTCACCCCCGCGACCAGGGCGTCCAGCACATCCGCGCCCTCGACGATCATCCGGAACGCCCGTTCCACCGCGCTCTCCGGACCGCCGTTGGTGAAGCGGATGCCGCTGGTGTCGGAGATCACCACCGGGGAGACCGACTGCGGCGTGTACACCGTGGGCGCCCCATCCAGGGTAGTTGGCCCAGCCCCTTCGAGGGTGCGCGGCACGGCGCCGGCCACGCCTGCGGCGGCTGCGGTCTTGACGAAGTCGCGACGTTTCATCTTCAGGAATCCGGCAAAGGGTTCGGTCAGGCCGGCCACATGGGCACGTCCGCACCCACAGCCGGCGAATTGCGAAAGTATGGACAGGCTCTCTCGGGCCAAGCAAGTTTCAGCACATGAAAATCAGCGAGAAAGCGGTTCGCAAGGCGTTGCGCACAGTGAAGGATCCCGAGCTGCACCTGGATCTGGTGGTGCTCGGGCTGGTGTATGACATCGAGATCGAGGACGCGAACGTCCAGGTGCGCATCTCGCTCACCACGCCGATGTGCCCCGCGGCGCCACAGATCGTGGAGGATGCGCGCGCCGCGGTAGCGGGCGTGGAGGGCGTCGAGAACGCGGAGGTGCAACTGACCTTCGATCCTCCCTGGACCCCGGAGCGCATCAGCCCCCTCATCCGCTCCTCGCTGGGGCTCTGACGAAGACCGCCCGGCGGAGGCACGGTCCGCGCGCGGGGGGTCGCGGACGGATTCGCCGACGCCCATGACCTCGGAAAGGACGGGTAGCCGTGCCCTTCACTGAAGAAGAGATCAAGGCCCGCGTGCAGAAGGGCTACATCGTGGAATCTCCCGAGGAGATGACCGACGGCTACAGGAAGGCGCTCGCCATCCAGCTCACCGTCCAGGCCGACACCGAACTGATGAGCGCGCCTTCCTACTGGATGGCCGCGCGCCACGCGCCCTCCGCCAACACCCAGGTGAGCGCGCACGCCATCATCCAGGACGAGCTGGCGCACGCCAACATCGCCTATCGACTGCTCGAGGACATGGGCATCTCCAAGCAGAAGCTGGTCTACGAGCGCGAGCCGCACGAGTTCAAGCACCCCTACGGCTTCGACCAGCCCCTCGACAACTGGGCGGACCTGGTGGTGGCCAACGGCTTCTTCGACCGGGCCGGCATCTGCCTGCTCTCCGACGTGCACCGCAACACCTCCTACGGGCCGCTCAAGCGGGCGCTGGTGAAGGTGGACATGGAGGAGACCTTCCACCTGCGGCACGGGGAGGTGTGGATGCGGCGGCTTTCCCGGGCTGGGGGCGCGGCGAAGGAGATTCTTCAACGGTCGGTCGACTGGATGTTTCCGATGACCGTGGAGTGGTTCGGGCTGCCCGACGACCGCAAGCGCCACAGCGGCCAGCTCGAGTACAAGCTGAAGGGGCTCACCAACGACCAGTTGCGGCAGCTTTGGATGTCGTCGACGGTGCCCCTGTGCGAGCGGCTGGGCCTCGACGTCCCGGCGCATTTCGACGAAGCCTCGCAGTCGTACGTGCTCGACTATCCCTTCCCCTGCCAGTACGACGCGAGCGAGAAGCGCTGGCTCTTCGAGGAGGGGAGGATCACGTGGCGCCAGGTCTTCGAGCGCTGGAAGGGGCGCGGCCCGATGAACGAGATCTACGTCGAGTCGATCCGGCGGTCGCGCGGCCAGGTGAGTTCGTGGCTGAACTGAGCGCCGGCCTGCCGCTGCATGTGGCTTCACACATGAGCGGCGGGCGCGACCTGTGGTCCGAGCCCATGCCGGAGCGGCCCGATGATCCGGAGGCGGCCGTATGGCGCGCGCTCGGTGAGGTGCTCGACCCGGAGCTTCCCGTGAGCGTAACCGACCTCGGGCTGATCTACGGGGTGCGGGTGGACGGCGAGCGGGTCCAGGTTCGTCTGACCTTCACCGCCACGGCGTGTCCGTGCATGGAGTTCATCGAGGAGGACGTGCGCGACCGGCTGCTCGCCGAGCCCTGGATCGCGGCGGTGGAGATCGAACAGGTATGGGATCCGCCCTGGACGAGCGAGCGCATCAGCCCGGCGGGACGGCGCGCGCTCCGGGGTGCCGGGGTGAGCGCCTGAGGGCGCCGGCGGAGGGCATGATGGAGGAAGCCGTCTACGATGTCTTTGCGCGCAAGCAGAGGAGCGAGCCGCTCCGCCACATAGGCTACGTGGACGCCACCGACGACGCCCTGGCGCGCGTCTACGCCTGGAAGACCTACGACGAGGAGAACTGGTTCGAGATGTGCGTGGTGCGTCGCTCCCACATCATCCCGGTGAACCGGATCGACGGCCCGTACGCCGCGCGCGCGACCGGCCGGCTCGGGCGTCACGCCGTGGAGGGCCGGTGAACGCTCGGGACTTCTCCCCCGAAGTCCGGGAGGCGCTCCAGAGGCTCATCCTGTCGCTCGCCGACACCAAGCGCCTGCTCGGCATCCGCTACAGCGACTGGCTGCTGGGGGCCCCCTCCATCGAGAGCGGCATCGCGACCGCCTCCATGTCTCAGGACGAGTGGGGCCATGCGCGCCTCCTCTACGCCATGCTCAAGGACTTCGGCGTCGACCCGGTGGAGGTCGAGCATTCCCGCCCGCCCGCCGAGTATTGCTCGGCGTCCTGCCTGGACGAGCCCTTTGCCGACTGGGCGGCGGTCGTCGCCGGCATCGTGGTGGTGGACGGGACCCTCTCGCTTGCGCTGGAGGGATTTGCGAGCGGCACCTACGACGCGGCCCGGCGGCGCATCCCGAAGATGCTCGCGGAGGAGGCGTTCCACCGGGATTTCGGACAAGCCTGGATGCGCCGCATCAGCGAGGGCTCGGAGGAGGGAAGGCAGCTTCTGGCCGCCGCCGTCGAGTCGATGCTGTCCGACGTGGTCACGTGCCTGCTGCCCGGCGACGACGAAGCCGAGCTGCTCGCTGGGGCGGGAGTGACCGGCCAACCGGGGGATGCGCGCGCCAGGCTGGCGCGGAGGCTGGCGGAGCCCCTGGCGGCGCTGGGCATGGTGCCCGCCGCGGATCTGCCGCTCCCCGGCGACTGGGTCGCCAGCCGCCGCCGCCCGACCGGTGAGCCCGCCGCAGACGCCGTCGAGCGCGCCCGCGGGGACCGCAACCGCGCGTTGTTCGTCGAATGAGCGCCGACGAGGTCGCGGCCGGCGCCACGACCGGCCTTCCCGCGTCCCCCAGATGCCCGTTCTGCGACCGCACCGAGACGCGGCTGGTCAATCCGTTCGGCAGCCAGCTCTCGGTGGCAACCTACTGGTGCGACCGCTGCCGTACCGCGTTCGAGCACATCAAGTGGGCGGGGGCAGATTCCCCGCTTGTCCCCTGAAGCATACCGGCGGCTCGCGGGTACGCATCCGGACAACCTTGACACCACCACTTCCCATCC
>VYDD01000112.1 GCA_009843625.1 Gammaproteobacteria bacterium
TCGGGCCAGTGGGGCCTCGCGCCCGCGCAGCTCGTTTTGCGCTTCCGCCTCCTTGATGGAGGCCGCCGCCTCGCGCACCTGGGCCCGGCGGCGAGCCTCGGCACGCGCTTCGCGGGTGTCCGCCTCGGCCTGGGCTTCGGCTATTTCGGCCGCGCGAATGGCCTCGGCCGACTTCTCGCGCCCGATGGCCTCCAGGTAGCCGCGCTCGTCGCTGACGTTCTGGATCTTGAGGACGTCGAGGTGGAAGCCCAGCGAAGCCAGGTCCTCGCCGGCGTCATCGGCCAGCGCCTTGGCGAAGCCGAGCCGATCCTCGTTGACGGCTTCGGGGGTGAGCGTCGCGAGCACGCCGCGCAGGTTTCCCGTCAGCGTGTCCTGGGCCAGTTCGCGCACTTCCCCCTCCGTCTTCCCGAGGAGTCGCTCAACCGCGTTGTTGAAGACCCATTCCGGCTCCGACGCGATCTTCACGTTGGCGATGGCCTCCACGCTCAGCGGGATGTTGCCCTTGGAGAAGGCGTTGTTGACCGACACCTCGATGGGAATGGTCTCGAGGTTCATGTGCTGTACCGTCTCTATGATGGGCACCCGCAGCGTGCGGCCCCCGGAGATGGAACGGTATCCGACCGTCTGCCCGTCGGAGGACGTGCGATTGCGGCCTGTGAGCACGGCGGCCTGGTTGGGGGGCACGATCACGATCAGGCTCTTGATGGTGATGACAAACACGATCACCGCCACCAGGATCACAATGGCCATCGTCAGGGGTGCGGCGAGAAACTCCACTATGTGCCTCCTCTTGTATTGTTCCTGTATGACAATCTTGTATTATCCTGTCTGTCACTCATCGATCAGCTTCATCTCCACTGGGACCACGGCTGCGATCCCGGGCTCCATGCCGACCACTACCACGGACTGACCGGGGCTCAGCGTCCGGTCCGGCGGGCAGCTCGAATCGAGCCGGGCGCGGATGCCGTGGCGCCTGTCGCCGCGCAGCACCCGTATCGAGCCGGGGCTCGAAGCCGTGATCTCGAGCGACACCTCCGCGGTGAGCCCCACGAAGGACTGCTCCCCCAGCATGGCTCCCGCGCTTCCGCGCTTGAGGAACCCGAACGCCGCCCCGATCAGCGCGCCCGTGGCCAACCCGGTAACGCCCGCGACGATGGCGGTCAGTCCCGGGCGTCCCCCTTCCCACACCAGGTGCAGAAGGGTGCCGGAGGCGCCGAACCCGAAAAGGGCGTAGACGATGGCCCGCAGCGAGAACAGCTTCGCGACGTCGCCCGCGTCCCCGATGGCGAGATCCGCTTCGGCGTCGAGGTCCACATCGGCATCAGCCTCCAGAAAGTCGCCAAAGAGCGACAGCAGCAGGAAGCCGCCGCCCACGACCAGGCAGAAGACATACGCTGCGAGCATGACGCGACTACATCGCCGGCCGCGCCTTGAGCCACTGCTCCCACCAGTCGAGTTGGACCCAGGTGCGGTGCACCATGCGCCAAGGCGTCCAGCCGCCGTGGTAGGACTCGGGATAGCGCACGAACTTGGCCGGCACCCCCTGCTTGTGCAGGGCGACGTACATCTGCTCGGCCTCCTCGATCGGCACGCGATGGTCGGTCTCGCCGTGCACGAAGAGGGTCGGCGTGGTCACCCCGTCGGCGTGGATGATGGGCGACGAGCGCAGCAAGTGCTCCAGACCACGCTCCTCCCAGGGCGGGCCGTAGAACTCGCTCTCCTTGGTGCGCGGGATGTCGGCGACCGCGTAGTCGCTCACCCAGTTGGAGATGGAGGCCCCGGCGATGGCGGCGGCGAATCGATCGGTCTGGGTGATGACCCAGTTGGTCAGGTAGCCGCCGTATGAGTAGCCGGTCACGCCCATGCGGCCGGTGTCGATGCGGTAGTTGTCGATGGCGTGGTCGACGCCGGCCATGACGTCGTCGTAGTCGTTGAAGCCCCATCCGCCCCAGGTGCCCCAGCGGAAGTCCTCCCCGTAGCCGGTCGACGCGCGCGGGTTCGTGTAGAGCACCATGTAGCCCTGCCCGGCCAGCAACTGGCGGTCGAACGAGAAATCGTTGCCGTACATGCCGTGCGGCCCCCCGTGCATCACGAGGATCATGGGGAAGTCGCCGCCACCCGCCTCGTAGCCGCGCGCGGGCAGCATCCAACCCTCGACCTCGGTGCCGTCCGGGCTGTGGAAGACGAGGTTCTCGGGTTCGAAGAGCTCGAGCTGGGCCAGCAGCGCCCCGTTCACCTCGCTCAGGCGGGTCTCGGTCGCGGCGGAGATGGGCGCCACGTAGATGTCGCCGGGTTCGGTGGGGGCGGTGGCGCGATAGGCCATGCGGGAGAAGTCGGCCGAGAAGGAGAAGCCGGCGAGCCGGCGGTCGCCCTCGGTGACCTGTTCGACCGCGCCGCCGCCCACCGGCACGCGGAACAGGTGCGTGTTGCCGCGCACGCCGGTCGAAAAGTAGACGTGGCCGTAGGGTGACGTGATCGGTCCGCCCGGGATCAGGTCCCAGTCGGCGGTGAGGTTGCTCCTGCCGCCCCCGTCGGGGTTGAACGCGAACAGGTCGTTGGCCGCCCCGCGGTCACGGCCTTCGCGGATGATCACGTCCAGCCCCTCGTTGCCGCGCACCACGATGCGGTCGCCGTCTGCCGACCACGCGGGCCCGGAGTAGTTGTACTCGTCGTCGGTGAGGCGGGTGACGGCGCCGTCCAGGCCGACGGTCCACAGGTCCGCGCGCTCGTAGCTGAGCTCGTCGCGCTGGTGCATGTCGGCGGTGAACGCGAGGCGGCTTCCGTCCGGGCTCCACGCCAGCCCGGAGGCGTCCACGTTCAGGTCGGTCAGGCGGCGGGGTTCACCTCCGGTGGCCGGCAGCACGTACACCTCCCGCGGCGGGGTGGCGGCAGGGTCGCGGGGATCGGGCAGGTAGCCGCGGCGGTCGAAGCGGTAGTTCATCCAGTCGTACATGCGCCCGTCGAAGCGCTCGGCCGTGCGGCGCTCGAAGTCCGACGCGTACACCGGCTCGGGAGGCGGCCCGGGCGGGGTGGGCCGGGTGAACGCGATCCACTCGCCGTCCGGGCTGAAGACGGGTGATCCGCACAGT
>VYDD01000223.1 GCA_009843625.1 Gammaproteobacteria bacterium
GGCATACGCCTTTTGCCGGCAGGCTGCACCTCGCCCAACTCTACCGAGCCCTCCCCGGCCGCGACGCGGAACCCCTCCCCGGGGTCCGCAGCGATCACGGTGCCGGGCTTCGGCCCGTGACTCTTCGCGGACACGTCGTCCACGAGCAGGCGTGGACGAAAGAGCTTGAGGGGGCTGCCGTCCAGTTCGCTCCACGCGCCGGGCACCGCATCCATGGCGCGCATCCAGCGGGCCACTTCCACCGCGGGCCGAGCCCAATCCACCCGCGCGTCCCGGCGGAAGACACGGGGGGCGAAGGTAGCCCGCGCGTGGTCCTGCGGGTGCTCCTCGAGCGTGCCCGCGTCCATCATCTCCAGGGCTCGCACCAGACCGCGGCCGCCCGCACGAGCCAGCCGCTCGTAGAGTTCGCTGGCGGTCTCGTCGGGGAGGATGTCCGTCCTGTCCTGCCGCAGGATGGGGCCCGCGTCCATGGCCTTCACCATGCGCATGATCGTGACCCCGGTAACCGGGTGGCCGCGCGCGATGGCCCACTGCACCGGGGCGGCTCCGCGCAGCTCGGGGAGCAGGGAAGCGTGCACGTTGATCGACCCCAGCGCGGGGAGCTCCAGCGCCTCCCGGCTCAGGAAGTGGCCGTAGGCGGCGACCACGGAGAGGTCCGGCCGGAGGGCTCGCATGCGCGCCAGGAAGGCGGGCCGGCCGGGGCGTTCGGGGGTGAAGACCTTGTATTCCGCGGCGAGGGCGGCCTCCCCTACGGGCGTGGGCCGAGGACGCCTGCCCCGGCCGGCGCGGCGATCGGGCTGCGTCACCACGCCTGCGATCTCGTGGCCCGCATCGGCCAGGCTTCGGAGGGAGGGGAGGGCGAAGGTAGCCGTTCCCCAGAAGAGGACCCTCACGGCTCCGCTTCTTCGGCCTGCAGCTTCCTCCACTTCTTGAGCAGCAACTGCCGCTTGAGGGGGCTCAGCCGATCGACGAAGAGGACGCCGTCCAGGTGGTCGATCTCGTGCTGCAGGGCGCGCGCGAAGAGGCCCTCCGCCTCGAGTCGCACGCTCCGTCCCTCCTGGTCCTGGCCGTTCACCACAACCGATACCGGCCGTTGCACGATGGCTTCCACCCCGGGGATGCTCAGGCACCCCTCGGTCTGCTTGTCCTTC
The DNA here is from genome assembly GCA_009843625.1 of Gammaproteobacteria bacterium. GTDB lineage: Bacteria > Gemmatimonadota > Gemmatimonadetes > Longimicrobiales > Gaopeijiaceae > BD2-11. The sequence continues at coordinate 1,152 of VYDD01000223.1, forward strand.
TTCGCCGTCCAGCTCGCCAGCCGGGGATTCACCAGGGCTACGGGGTTCGACTCGTCGGACTCCTCCGCCACGTCCAGCACGATGACGCGCCGGGAGATGCCGACCTGCGGCGCCGCCAGCCCGATGCCCTTGGCGTCGTACATCGTCTCGAACATGTCGCGCACCAGCGCGCGCACCTCGTCATCGATGTCCTCGACCGGGTCCGCCGGACGCCGCAAAACCTCGCTGCCGTACAGCTCGATCCCGCGCAGTGCCATCCCGCGGTGCGGCTACGAGTCCCGCGGATTGGTGAGCGTCGCGATCTTCGATCGCTCGATCACGAGGCGGGTGTTTTCCGCGGTCACGATGGTGAGGTGCTGTTCCTGGGCGTGAATCACCTTGCCCACGATCCCGCCCGCGGTCACCACCCGGTCCCCCTTCTTGAGCGCCGCCACCATCGCGCGGTGACGCTGCTGTTCCTTGCGCTGTGGCCTGATCAGCAGGAAGTAGAAGATCGCGATGATCGCGATCAACTGGATGAAGAAGACAAAGCCGCCTCCCCCGCCCTGGGGCACCCCGACCAGGGGCGACAGGCGGAGCGGCTGGGCCGATATCGCGATCCAGAGTGTCAAGATCCGTTCCTCCGATGATGCGCCGGCCCGAGGCCGGTGGTTGATGTTCTATCGCTTCGCTCGCGCCCTACGATACCGGAGCAGCCATTCCGCGCGCCACATCGGGAAGGAGCCGTCGATGATCCGGCGCCGGGCCTCGCTCGCCAGCTGCACCAGAAAACTCAGGTTGTGGATGGAGATCAGCCGCTGGGCCAGCCCCTCGCCCGCAACCAGCAGATGGCGCAGGTATGCACGATCGAACCGCCGGCAAGTATAGCATGTGCAGGCAGGGTCGAGGGGGTCCGTGTCGGTCCGGAAGCGGGCGCCCTTCATGTTCACCTGGCCCTCGCGGGAGGTCCACGCGGTTCCATGGCGCGCGTTGCGGGTGGGCGCCACGCAGTCGAAGAGATCGCAGCCGCGCGCGATCGCTTCCAGCAGGTCGTCGGGGTAGCCGACCCCCATGAGGTAGCGCGGGCGGCTGTCCGGCAGCTCGCCGTCCAGCAGCTCCAGGATGCGCCACATGTCTTCCTTGTTTTCGCCGACGCTGAGCCCTCCGATCCCGAACCCGTGCCAGTCCGCGATGCCACGCGCGTCGACGGCGCAGGCACGGCGCAGATCCTGGAAGACACCGCCCTGCAGGACCGGGAAGAGAGCCTGAGCGGGTGCCTGCTCCGTATTGGTTGCCCGAAAGCGCCGAGCGCACCGCTCCAGCCAGGCGAGGGTGCGGCGGTTGGCCCGCGCCACGGAGGCGCGATCGGCGTCGCCGGGCGGACATTCGTCGAACGCCATGATGACGTCCGCGCCAAGCGCCCGCTGGACGTCGATGACGCTCTCGGGCGTGAAGTGGTGGCGGGAACCGTCGATGTGGCTCTGGAAGACGACCCCGTCGTCGTGGATGCGGTTGATCCGGCTCAGGGAGAAGACCTGAAATCCGCCCGAGTCGGTCAGGATGGGACCCGGCCAGCGCATGAAGGCGTGGAGGCCCCCCAGCTCGCGTACCACCTCGGCCCCCGGACGCAGGTAGAGGTGGTAGGTGTTGGCCAGCACCATGCGCGCGCCGAGGTCCCGGAGTTCCTCGGGGGTGAGCATCTTCACGTTCGCGAGGGTGCCCACGGGCATGAACGCGGGCGTCTCGATGCTCCCGTGGGGCGTGGAGAACACCCCGGCACGGGCATGGTCGACGCGGCCGTCGACGATGAAGGAGAAGTCCGAAGCCACGTCGTCGCTCAAGAAACCACCATCGCGTCGCCGTAGGAGTAGAACCGATACCCCTGGTCGATGGCTTCGCGATACGCCTCCATGATGCGCTCATGGCCGGCGAAGGCGGCCACCAGCATGAGC